>VGOB01000096.1 GCA_016865935.1 Chloroflexota bacterium
GACACCTTCATGACCTTGGTCGCCACGGCCAAGAAACTGGAGGTAAGTTTTTACGCGTACATCCAAGACCGTATTTCTGGCGCGTACCGATTGCCCAAGCTCGCTGATTTGATCACGGAGCGCGCCCAGCGAGATCCACTCGATGCGTCTTGGAGTTCGCCGTAGAATTACCCCAAGTTATTGAGAAGATACGTGGTGGGGCTTGATCGGCTTTGACGAGTGTCTGTACGAACGCGAATGGTCGTCTGCCGAGATCGACGCGCTGGTGATGGCGACGGATACGCTGGGCGCGGCGATCGGACGTGAATGGATCGACGCGGAATTGCGCACGCGCGCGCATCATTTGGAACTGCTCAACAAAATCACGGATGCCGCGATTGCCGCGCCGAATTTGGCGCAGATGCTCCAGACGATTGCCGATCGGCTTGGCAAACTGTTGAATGCCGACGGATGTTACATTACCCGCTGGGACGAAACGCGCCAGAGGGTTCAGCACGGGATGGCGTATGGCGAACTACGCGAGGCGTATCTCGACGAGCCAGCCGAACCTGGTATCACGATGACCGAATCGGTGTTGCGCGCGGGACACGCGTTGGCGGCGGACGATGTGTTCAATTCGCCGTACGTCAATCCCCACGAAGCGATCAAATATCCCACGCGTTCCCTGCTCGGCTTGCCGTTGATCGCGCGCGGAAAAAAATTAGGCGCCGCCCTGATCGGTTTCAACCACCTGCATCATTTCACATCCGATGAGATGGAGCGGGGCGAGCAAGCCGCGCGCCACATCGCGCTGGCAATCGCCAAAGCCCAAGCGCTGGAGGCGGAACAACAACGCGCGGCGGAATTGCAAGCCGTTCATTCCGCCGGGCTGAGTCTGGCTGCCAGTCTCGATCTGGCGACGGTGTTGGAAAGCATTCTGCAAAGCACCTTCCGGTTCAGTCCCGATGCCAAGGACGCGCACGTTTTTCTGTATCGCGACGAGCGTTTGCAATTCGCCGCGTCGCTCTGGTCGAACGGGCGCAAGGATCATCAGTTTGCCGAACCGCGCGTGAATGGCTTGACGTACACGGTGGCGCGGCGCGGCGAAACCGCCGTGATTTCCGATATGAAGACGCACCCGTTGTTCGCGGACGCCCCGCATTTACAGGATGGCGCGATCATCGGACTCCCGCTCAAGATCGGCGCGCGCATCGTGGGCGTGATGAATGTGGCGTACCAAGACCCGCGCGCGTTTTCCAAAGAAGAGCTGCGCGTCCTGGAACTCTTGGCGAGCCAAGCCGCCATCGCGGTCGAAAACGCGCGCCTGTTCGACGAAACCAAACAGCGCGCCGAACGAATGAGCGCGCTCAACGAAATCGGTCAGGCGCTTACCGCGACATTGAAATTCGGACAACTCTATCGCTTGATTTATCAGCAAGCGCGGCGCGTTCTGACCGCCGATTGTTTTTACATCGCGATCTACGACGAGCACCACAACACGATTCACTTTCCATTTATGTACGACGACGGCGTCGAATTGCCGAATCAGGTTCAGCCGCTCGGCGACGGACCTTCCAGTCGCGTCATTCGCACGCGCGCCTCCCACCTCGCCAATCGTTCGAGCGATCCGATCTTCCAAGGGGGCGCCCACTTTGGCACGCTGAGCAAGGTCGCGGCTTCCGCCATTTTCGTTCCGATGATGCTCGGTCCGCGCGTGCTCGGCGTGATCTCGGCGCAAAGTTATCGCGAAGGATCGTACCAACCCGAAGATGTCCAGGTCTTGGAAACGATTGCCGCGCAAGCCGCGATCGCGCTGGAGAACGCGCGGCTCTACGACGAAGTGCGTCAACTTGCCGTCACCGACGAAGTGACCGGCTTGTTCAATCGGCGCGGGCTGTTCCAACTGGGCCAGCGCGAAATCGAGCGCGCGATCCGGTATCAGCGTCCGCTCGCGGCGATTATGCTGGACATCGATCATTTCAAACAGATCAACGACACGTACGGTCACCCCGCCGGAGATCGCGTGTTGCGCGCGCTGGCGGGCTGCTGCCGCGAGAGTATCCGCACGCTCGACATCGCGGGACGCTATGGCGGCGAAGAATTTTTCTTGTTGCTGCCCGAAACCGATCTGGCGAGCGCGCTGGTGATCGCCGAACGCTTGCGGCACTCCGTCGAAGAAACGAATGTCGAGTCCGGTCACAGCCAAATTCGGTTCACGATCAGTTTGGGCGTGACGACGATGGCGCCGGACATTTCCAATCTGGCGACGCTGATCGAGCGCGCCGATCAGGCGCAGTACCTTGCCAAGCAAACCGGACGCAATCGCGTCCAGAAATACGCGTAACCCGATGCCACAGTTTGAATTCCACATCGCGCGCGCGACGCGCGCCAAATATCAATGCGACGCGACGCTCTTCGCGCTGAGCGGCAACGTCATCTTGGCGAACGCGCGCGCCGCGCGCCTCCTCGCGCAAAAAATGAACGCCGCGCGCGATCTCATCGCCCATCCCGATCAAGTGATTCGGGCGGGACAATTGAACGCGATGGGCTTGATTGACGAGTTGCTACATTACATCGTCGCGCAATATCGTCAGCAGATCAATCCACGCGCGCTGGCGGACGCGCTCGCCGCGCTGGAACATTCGCTTGGCAAGGACGCACTCGACGCCGCGCTCGCCAAATTCGCGGACGAATTTCCCAACGTCGCGGTTTATCGCGGCGAAATGGACGCGGCGACTTTTCTCGCCGGTTCAACCGACGGCGTTTCGCATCGCCAAATTATTTTGGAAGAGATGTTGCTGTTGTGGCTGGCGAACGAAAACCCCGCGTTCGCGCCGTTCCTCGAATTGTTCGACGACACCGCGCTCGAAAAATCCACCGCGTACCAATCTCTAATCTCCAATCTCGATGCGTTTTTTCAAACGCAACCACCATTCGGTCCCGATAATCAAAACTTGATCGATCTTCTGCGCGCGCCCGCGCTTGCATCGCCGCATTCGTTGGAAGGGCAACTCGAATTCATTCGCGCGCGCTGGCTGACGCTGATCGGGAAATATTTGCGGCTCGTGTTGATCGGACTCGATCTGATCAAAGAAGAGACGCGCGCGTTCTTTTTGGGCGCGGGACCAGCGCGCGCGCCCGAATTCACGCGCGGCGTCTTCGACGGCGTTTACGACGGCGCATATCCCGAGTACGAACGATTCAGCCGCGATCTCGATTGGATGCCGCGCCTGGTGCTGATCGCCAAAAGCACGTACGTCTGGCTCGATCAACTCTCGAAAAAATATCAGCGCGCGATCGCGCGGCTGGATCAAATCCCGGACGAAGAACTCGATTTGCTCGCGCGGCGCGGCTTTACCGGACTGTGGCTGATCGGCGTGTGGCAGCGCAGTCCCGCGTCGAAACGGATCAAGGAATTGTGCGGCGCGCCCAACGCCGAAGCGTCGGCGTACTCGGTGTACGAATATCGCGTCGCGGACGATCTCGGCGGCGACGGCGCGCTCGAAAATCTAAAAGCGCGCGCGTGGCAGCGCGGCATTCGTCTCGCCAGCGATATGGTGCCGAATCATATGGGGATTGATTCGCGTTGGGTGAGCGAACATCCCGATTGGTTCATCGCGTCCGACTATGCGCCATTTCCGTCGTACACTTTCAACGGCGAAAATTTATCGCGCAATCCGCGCGTCGGAATTTTTCTGGAAGATCATTATTTCAGCCGGAGCGACGCGGCGGTTGTGTTCCAGCGCGTTGATTTTGCAACCGGCGATGTCCGATACATTTATCACGGCAACGACGGCACGAGCTTTCCGTGGAACGATACCGCACAGTTGAATTTTCTGCAAGCGCAAGTGCGCGAAGCGGTGATCCAAACGATCCTGCGCGTCGCGCGCCAATTTCCAATCATCCGGCTCGACGCGGCGATGACGCTGGCAAAACGGCATTATCAGCGGCTGTGGTTTCCGCCACCCGGCTCCGGCGGCGATATTCCCTCGCGCGCGGAATTCGGCTTGACTAAGGAACAATTCGACGCGGCGATGCCGGAGGAATTTTGGCGCGAGGTCGTGGATCGCGTCGCGGCGGAAGCGCCGGAGACACTGTTGCTGGCGGAAGCGTTTTGGTTGATGGAAGGATATTTCGTCCGCACGCTGGGAATGCACCGCGTTTACAACAGCGCGTTTATGGTGATGTTGCGCGACGAAGAGAACGCGAAATATCGTTCCGTGATCAAGAACACGTTAGAGTTCGATCCGGAAATCTTGAAACGCTATGTGAATTTCTTGAACAACCCGGACGAAAAAACAGCGGTCGATCAATTCGGCAAGGGCGACAAATATTTCGGCGTCGCGACGATGATGGCAACGCTCCCCGGCTTGCCGATGTTCGGGCACGGGCAAATCGAAGGATTCGCCGAGCGGTACGGAATGGAATTTCGGCGCGCGCTGTGGGACGAACCGGTTGACGCTCACTTGGTCGAGCGGCACACGCGCGAAATTTTTCCGCTGTTGCATCGCCGTCATCTGTTCGCGGGCGTGGAAAATTTTCTGCTGTACGATTTCTTCACGCCGCACGGCGCGGTCAACGAAGACGTATTCGCGTACTCGAATCGCGTCGGCGGCGAACGTGCGCTCGTCGTCTATCACAACAAGTACGCCGACACGCGCGGGTGGATTCGCGCGTCGGCGGCATATCTGGACAAAGCCAGCGGCAAACTGATCCAGAAAAATCTAGGCGAGGGACTTGAATTCGCGCGCGCCGAAAATGTTTTCGTCGTCTTTTGCGATCAAGTTTCAGAGTTGGAGTACATCCGCCCAAGCGTCGAGTTGGGCGAACAAGGTTTGTACATCGAACTGGGCGCGTATCAACGCCACGTCTTTCTCGATTTTCGCGAGGTGTGCGATGACGCGCGACAACACTATGCGCGTCTGTGCGCGTCGCTCAACGGACGCGGCGTGCCAAGTGTGGACGACGCGGCGCGCGAGATTCACCTGCAACCGATCCATCAACCGTTCCGCGATCTTGTCAACGCGGAGACGTTGCGCCAACTGCTGGACGCGCGTGACAAAACGCGTAGGGGCGCGCCTCGTGCGCGCCCAGGCAGGCGACCACAAGAGTCGCCCCTACAAGATGCAATCCAGCAAAAATATCTGCACCTTGTGCGCGCGGTCAAACAATTTAGCGGCGGCACCGGCAACGCAATCGAACTCGCGATGCAAATGCGACGCGAGTTGGAAGCGGTGTTGCAGTTGGGCGGGAAGACTGACCGACGACCGACGACCGCTGACCGCCGAAGGCGGACGGCTGATCGCTATCTGCGCGCACATCTCAAAGACAATGCCACAATGGCGACGCTGATCGCGTGGGTCTTCGTCCACGCGCTTGGACGCGCGCAGGATGAGCGCGAGTACGTCGCGCGCAGTCGCGCGTGGTTGGACGAGTGGTGGCTGGGCAAATTGATCGCGGAGGCGTTCCGGGAATTCGGCTTGAGCGACGAACACGCGCGTCAAGCCGTCAGCGCGATCAGACGGATGACGGCGCACCAACAGTGGTATCTGGCGCGCGACCGCCGCAAAAATCGCGCGACGCTCGTCCTCGACGCGTGGTTCAGCGACGATGCAACGCGCGAATTTCTGGGCGTGAATCTTTACAAGGGCATTTGGTGGTTCAACAAGGAATCGTTCGAGTCGCTCTTGTTTTGGACGTCCGCGCTCGCGATTGTATCGCTGAGCGCAGACACGTCGCGCAAGCGCAAGAACATCGCAACAGAAATCGTCGCGGTGTACAACGTGGTGAAAACGTTACGCGCGGTGGAACGGAAATCGAAATATCAAGTGGACAAGTTGCGGGTGGCAGCCAGCGATCAGCGCAAAGGTTGAATTGGTAGTTCGGATATGTTATAATACCGACGAGGCAAGGCAATGTCAACCAAGATCGCCAACCGACGGAATACCCACGTGCGTACCCAGCAAGCGGCGGACGCGCGCGTCCAGCGCGCGCTCGCGCGTCTCAAAAAAGCATTGCAAGCAACCTATGGCGCGCGCTTTCGTGGATTGTATTTGTATGGCTCGTACGCCCGGGGCGACGCGCACCAAGATTCAGATGTAGACACCGTCGTCGCGTTGGATGGGCAAGTCAAGTCGTTTGAAGAAATGAATCGGTTGAGTAAATTGCTTTCCGATATTTGCCTTCGCTACGATCTGTTAATCGCAACCTACCCTGTGCCAGAAGTGTGGCTGCGCGAGCGCAAGTCGCCTTTGTTCGACAATATTCGTCGCGAGGGAGTCCGCGTATGACACGCGCAGACGAATTGCGCGCGATGCTCACCAAAGCGCGGCGGTACGTGAATTCGGCGGAAACACTGCGCCAACAACGCGATTACGATTCGGCGATCTCGCGATTGTACTATGCGATGTTCTACGCGGCAGAAGCGTCTCTTTTCTCCATCGACTTGACTTTTTCCAGCCATCGGGGGGTGATTTCGGCGTTTGCCCAGCATTTTGTCAAAACGAAAAAGTTGTCGTCCGAAACGTACCAATGGCTACGTGAGGGTTTCGAAAAACGCCAAGTCAGCGATTACGAGTACTTGTCTCTCGCGACTGATGCTCAGGTTGTCGATCTACAATCCAAAGCTCGACAGTTCTTGGAGCAGATTGAAGTACTGCTACGGCAATCAGGGTACACTGATAGCGAACCAACGACAACTGAATGGACGTGAGATCCGAAGGGTTTCTCAAATCTTTCGGGTCTTTTCGTTACGCCACCATCCACCACCACCCCGCGATGCAAAAGAACGGTCCGTACGGAATCGCCGCCGTGAGCGCGACGCGGCGATGCGCGATCAGTTGATACGCCAAAAATAAAATCGCGCCGACGCCGCCGAGCAGGATCGTGTACAGAATCGCGGGGAAGACATTGGGAAAGCCGACGACGATGCCCATAAACGCCGCGAGTTTCACATCGCCTTGCCCGAACGCGCCGCCCGCGATCTTCAACTTGCGCGCGCGCGCGAAAATTTCTGCGAAGAAATAAATCCCCAAGACGATCACGAACGCGATTGCGCCACCGAGCAAGGACAACTGCCACCCCAATTGCGACAGCGGACTCGCGAGCGCGGCAAAAAGCGCGGCAGGCAAAATCACCACATCGAAAATCAAGCGATGCTCCAGATCGGTGACGAGGACGATCAGAAAGAGCGCGGTGTAGATCGCCGTCAACGCGAATTGGAGCGTGACGCCAAACCGCGCGACCAGAAATCCGAACGCGAGCGCGGCAACACCGATCACGAGCGGCGCGCGCCAACGCGCTTGGACGTTCGGCAACGCGCGCGCGGCGATCAGGCGATCCGCGCCCCGATTGATGCCGATCCCGGCAATCGAACCCAGGATCGCGCAAAGAAAAATTTCCATCGTTTGACAAAATCTCCTTCGGCGATTATGATGCGCTTATGATCGAATCATCGCCCGCGCCAACCGCCCGGCGGCACGCGCCGCTGGATCGGTTGAGTTTGCTGACCAGTCTCGTGTTGGTTGGCTTGACGCTTTCGCTCATTCTCGATTTGCCGTCGCAACGCCTCGCATTTTGGTTCCTGGGTTCGGAGGCGAGCATCACGATTTCGGGAACGTGGCTGATCGCGATTCTGCTTGCCGCGCTGACAGCCGCCGGCGTCAACTCCATCGCGCGCCAGCATCCGCGCGTCCATCTTGCCGACACGCGCTATGTCTTCATCTTGTGGATTTTACCCGCTGCGATTGTCGTGACTGCGACCTTGTTGCTTTCATTCGCCGACGTGCGCGCGTACGGCGTGTACGCGTTGATTCTCGTCGCGCTCTCCGGCGCATTTTTAGTCGCGACGATCCTGGGACAGTATCTGACCATTGACCTGAACGATCGCGCGTACAGCAGGGCGCGGCTCGCCGTCAATCTCGCGGTCTATCTCGTCGCGCTGATTTTGTTCGCGACGGTCTACAGTCTCAAAGTGCGCAGTCTTTTTTCCGCGCCCGCGCTTGGCATCGCGGCAGGTCTGCTCGCGCTGGAATTGTTGCGGAGCAGTGAAGCCGAGTTTGGACGCACCTGGTTGTACGCCGCGATCATCGGGCTGACGATGGGAGAGATCGTGTGGGCGCTGAATTACTGGAATCTGTCCGGTCTGATCGGCGGCGCGTTTCTGCTGATCTTTTTCTACGCGTTCACCGGCATCGCGCAACAGTACCTCTGGAATCGGCTCAACCGCATCGTCTTCGTCGAATTCACGCTGATCGTCTTGGGCGCGATGGCGCTTCTCTTTTGGCTCAGACCGCGATAGTTGCATCGGTTGATAGTTGGATAGTTTGATCGTTCAACTATGCAACCACCCAACTACACAACTATCAAACTGAACCTCTGTTGAAATTCAGCGCGATCACCCCGCCGATCACCATTCCCCCGCCGATCATCTGCCACACTTCCAATCGTTCACCCAGCACAATGTACGCAAGGACGCTCGCCATCACGGGTTCGATTGTCGCAAGAATACTCGCGTTGCTGGCAGGCACACTGCCTAGTCCGGCGGTGAAAAACCAAATCGCGCCGAGCGTGGGACCCAACACCAACGCGAGCAGATAAATCCACGCGTGCGGAAATTCGATCAAGGGCGCGAACGCATCCCAGGTTTGCAATGGCGCGAGAAAGAGCGCGCCGAAAAATAATTGGTACGTCAGCGCGGTCCACGGCGAAAATCTTTGAACGACGAGCTTGCCAAAGATCGTGAAGAGCGCGTACGTGAAACCCGCGCCCAATCCAAACGCGATGCCCACCCAGTTCAAACTCAACTGCGCCGGATCGTACGCGCGCGCGACGAGCGCGCAGCCGCCAAACGCCAGCGCGAGCGCGAGGAGTTTGCGCGCGTCCAGCACTTCGCCGAACACGCGCCACGCGATCAGCGTGACGAACGCCGGCGCGGTGTAGAGCAACACGACCGCCGTCGTCACCGTCGTTTGCACGATGGCTTGCGCGTACAGCCAGTAAAACGCGCCGATCCCGATCGCGCCGTAGAGCGCCAAGCGCGCGAGCGCGCGCCGCGGGACGCGCAGTAGATCGCGGCGCGCGATCAACAGCGCGCTCAGCGCAATGAGCGCGCCGACGCCCGCGCGCAAGAACGCGATCGTCAGCGCGGGCAAGCCGAACTGATCGTGGAGGACGCGCACCAACAAGCCGATCATACTCCACAGCGCCGCCGCGACAATGACGAAGATGTAACCGCGCACCAAGGGATTCATTCGCGCGCCAGCATACCATCACGCGCGGCGCGTGTCAAAATTGACGATTGCCCCGTGTCGCGTTAGAATGACAGAAATTTCTTACGACAGTCGGCGGTCATCCGTCGGCGGTCATATCTTGAGAGGTGATCGAATGTTACCCACCACAGCCGACATCGTAATCATCGGCGGCGGATGTATGGGCGCGAGCGTGGCGTACTATCTGGCCGCACGCGGCGCGGGCAAAGTGTTGCTGCTCGAACGCGAAAAGTTTCTGGGGATGGGTTCGACGGGACGCAACGCGGGCGGCATCCGCTACCAATTTTCAACCGAAGTGAACATTCGCCTTTCGATGTTTTCGATTGATGTGATTGCGCGCTTTGAAGAACTGTTCGGCATTTCCGCGTGTTATCATCCGATCGGTTATCTGTTTTTGCTGACGACGCCGCGCGAAGTAAAAATATTCAAAGCGAACGTCGCGCTGCAACAGCGCGTCGGCGTGCCCTGCGTGCGCTATCTGGAACCGGATGAAATCGCGCGTCTCGTTCCGCTCGTCAATCTCGACGGCGTGCTGGGTGGCACGTTTTGTCCGCGCGATGGTCTCGCCGATCCGAACAGCATCACGCAAGGATTCGCTAAAGGCGCGCGCGCGCGCGGCGCGCAGATCGAAATGGAAACGACGGTGACGGGAATCAAAACCGAACACGGGCGCGTCGCCGCCGTTGTCACGGATCGCGGCGAAATCGCGACGCGCACGCTTGTGAATTGCGCGGGACCCTGGGCGGCGCAGATCGGCGCGTTCGCCGGTCTGGATATTCCGATCGTGCCGGTGCGCCGCCAGTTTTTCACGACGGACGCGCTGCCGCAAATTCCGCGCGATCACGCGTTCGTGATCGAATTTGCGACGTCGTTGTATTTTCATCCCGAAGGCGCGGGCTTGCTCGTCGGAATGTCGAATCCCGATGAGAAACCCAGTGAGTCGTACGCGATTGACGAGGAGTTTCACTGCCAGACGCTCGAGCGCGCGATGGCGCGCTTGCCGCTGTTGGAAAACGCGTGCGTCGCGAGTCAGATTGCGGGCTTGTACGAAGTGACGCCGGACGCGCACCCGATTCTGGCGCAAGCGCGCGCTCTATCGGGCTTGTACATCGCGGCAGGATTTTCGGGACACGGGTTTCAACATTGCCCTGCGACCGGCAAAGTGATGAGCGAGCTCATCCTCGACGGCAACGCGACGACGATTGATATTTCAGCGCTCGATCTGGAACGCTTCGCGGAGGGGCGATTGGTGCAAGAAGTGAATGTGGTGTGAATGGAGAATTATGTGTGGCATCTTTGGTATCGTCGTAGATAAGGAACAATCTCTCGGTTCGATTTTGACGGACGCGGGGCGGCGGCTTTCGTATCGTGGCTACGATTCCGTTGGCTGCGCCACCTTGCGTGCGGACGGTGTGATCGATCTCCGCAAAGACGTCGGCAAGGTGGATGCGGTTGCCGCGCGGCATCGCTTTGACGAGATGCGCGGCACGCGCGGGATCGTCCAACTGCGCTGGGCAACGTTCGGCGCGCCGTCGCCGGTAAACGCGCAGCCGCATCTCGACTCGGACGGCGATTTGGTCGGCGCGCACAACGGCAACATCGTCAACCACGTCGAATTGCGCGCGCAGTTTATCGCGGAAGGACTGAGCGTGCGCTCGACGAACGACGGCGAATCGTGCGTCCACGCGGTCGAGCGCTATGTCGCGCGCGGCGAAAACATCGTGGACGCGATTCGGCGCGCGTACCGCGATCTGGAAGGCGATTACGCGTTCGTCATCGGTCGCGTCGGCGAAGAAAAACTGTACGCGATCAAAAAAGGATCGGGCTTGGTCGCCGGAATGGGGGAAGGATTCACTTGTGTCTCGTCCGATCTCCCTTCGATCCTGCCGCTCACGCGGCGCATCGTGCGCGTGAACGACGGCGAGATCATCGCCTTGGACGCGAATCGGATCGAGTTGCGCCGCGTAGACGATGGCAGCGTGATCGCGCGTGAACCGGAAATCGTCACGGCAAGTATGGACGCCGCGATCAAGGGTGGCTATCCGCATTTCATGCTCAAAGAAATTCACGAACAACCGCGCCTTGCCGGAGAATTGCTTCACCTGCTCGAGGCAGCGCCGCACGCGACGAAAATGATCGCGCGAATGAAACGCGCGCGCCATCTGTATCTCGTCGGTTGCGGCACGAGTTATCACGCGTGTATGCTTGGCGCGATCTATCTGGCGCGGCTCGCCGGGCGCGCGGCGATCCCGATCCTCGCGCCGCAATTCATCGCGCAATACGGCGGCGCGCTAAGCGCGGACGACGTCGGCGTGTTCGTCAGCCAAAGCGGCGAGACCAAAGATGTGCTCAACGCGATTCAAGTCGCCCAAGCGCGCGGAATGGGCGTGCAGGGTTTGGTCAACGTGCTGGGATCGTCGCTGATGCACGCGAGCGAATGTTATTTGCCGCTCGGTTGCGGTTACGAGATCAGCGTCCCCGCGACCAAGACCTTTATGAATCAAGCATTGACATTTTTGTTTCTCGCGCTGAAAATGGGAAATCATTCAACCGATGTTCTGGCGCGCCTGCCGGATTTGCTGGAGCAAACGATCGCGACAACCGAACCCCAGGTCGCGCTGTTGGAGTCCGCGCTCGTCACCGCCGACGATCTGTATTGCCTTGGCTATGGCTTGACGTATCCGATCGCGCTCGAAGGCGCGCTTAAACTGAAAGAGGTGACGTACACGCACTGTGAAGGAATGTTGTCAACCGAATTCAAGCACGGTCCGCTTTCGGCGGTGGGCGAGGGTTATCCGGTGTTATTCGTCGCAGGACCGGAGGACACGCCGCTGTTGGTGAGCGGCATCAACGAGACGACCTGCCGCGGCGCGCGCTCGATCGCGCTGGGCGAAGAGGATGCGCGCCTGCGCGCGAACGCGCACGATCTGATCGTCCTGCCGAACTCCGGCGCGCTGATCAATCCGCTCCTCGCGACGATTCCCCTGCAACTGCTGGCATATCGGTTGAGCGTCGCGCGCGGCTATGATCCGGATTTCCCACGCAACTTGAGCAAGACGCTGACGGTAGATTGAATGGGAATGGCAGGGGCGATTCATCGGGGCGCAATTGGATCGCGCCCCGACCACGTTTCTCGTTTTTGATTTTACATGCTATAATCGTCGTATCGTGATCGTATGAGGAGGCGCGCATGAATCTCGAGCAAGCCATTCAATTATTGAACTGGCTAGACGAAGAACATCGCAAAGACAAAGCGCAAATCGCCGAACTGGCGAGTCAATTGACCCAACAGTATACGCTCGTCGCGGGCTTGAACAAGACCGTCCAGGATTTGGAGGAGCGGATCGCGCGCGTGCAGAGCCAGGCATTGCGCTATTCGCAACTGGAACAGACGGCGGCGCAAACGGAAGCCAAAGTCCAGGTGATCCTGGAACAGCACGACAAGCGCCGCGCGCAGGCGGAAGAAGAAGCGTTCCGAATGCGCCAAATCGAACGCGAGCGCGGCGATCAAATCTTGAACACCCTGCAATTGCAGATCGAAGGGCTGCAACAGTGGCAGCGCTCGATCAGCGGCGATCACGAGTTGATCCATCGCGTCGATCTGACGCTGCCGACGTTTCAACAAGAAATCGAAGAGAATATCCGCCGCGCCGAAGAAATGAACCACCGCGTCCAACTCGTCGAAGAATGGGTGCCGCGCTTTGGGCAAATGGCGACGGAACAACGCCAACTCAGCGAACGCCTGACTAAGGAACGCGCCGAAGCGGTCGAAGCCGCGCGCCGCGCCGAGCAACAACGCGCGCGCCATATGGCGGAGTGGGCGGAGCAAATGAAAGCCAGCCGCCGCGAAGTGGACGAATGGATCGCGCAGATGCGGACGATCCAGGAACAACACAAGGACAGCCGCAAAACGTACAGCGAGATGCAAGAATTGGAAGAGCGGCTGAAACAGATGGAAGCGCGCTTGTTGCAATGGCAGCGCCTGGTCGAAGAGACGCGGCGCAAAGAGCGCGATCAAATTCTCGCGGACGTGGACAAGCGCTGGCAACAACAACTCGGCGAATGGCAGTTCCTGCGCGACGAGTGGACCAAACGAATGTCGGCGATCACCGATCGCGTGAGCAAGCTGGAGGATTGGCGCCCTGAAGTCGTGAGTCAACTGCACGACCAGGTCGAAAGGATCGAACGCGAACGCCGTGAGCGCTTGTTGCTGATCAGCGACATTGTCAAGACCCAGGTCGAGATCGAACGTGTGCGGTTCACGCAAGTTGACAAAGTCATCAACGATTTGTCCAGCCGCGTCGAAAACGAAAAAGCCGGCGCGAAACCCAAACCCAAAACTGCGGCGAGTGGAGCGTAATGCGCCTCTGGTTTGTCATTTCGAGCGCAGCGAGAAATCTTGCTGACGCAAGACGAGATTTCTCGGCGCGCAAACCACGCCTCGAAATGACAGGTTGCATTTTTGAAATAGGAGCGTAACGCGTGCGCGTCATCGGTACGGCAGGTCACGTTGACCACGGCAAGTCCACGCTCGTCAAAGCGTTGACCGGCATTGATCCGGATCGACTCAAAGAAGAAAAAGAACGCGAGATGACGATTGACCTGGGTTTCGCGTGGCTCACGCTACCCAGCGGTCAGCCGGTCAGCATTGTGGACGTGCCGGGGCACGAGGGCTTTATCAAGAATATGCTCGCGGGCGTCGGCGGGATTGACGCGGCGATGCTGATCATCGCGGCGGACGAAGGCATTATGCCGCAAACGCGCGAGCATCTCGCGATTTTGGATTTGCTCCAAGTCAAGGGCGGCGTCGTCGCGCTGACGAAAAAAGATGTCGTGGACGCCGAGTGGATCGAAATGGTCTCGGCGGACGTGCGCCAACAACTTGCCGCGACAATTCTCGCGTCCGCAAAAATTATTCCGGTCTCGTCCAAAACGCGCGACGGGATCACAGACCTCCTCGCCGAATTGGATCGGCTCCTGCATACCGTTTCCCCCAAAAACGACATCGGCAAACCGCGCCTGCCGATTGACCGCGTTTTTTCAATGCCAGGATTCGGCACCGTCGTGACCGGCACGCTGATTGACGGTAGTTTCGCGCTGGGCGACGAAATCGAAATTGTGCCGAGCCCCTCTGGGAAACGCGGACGCGTGCGCGGCTTGCAAACGCACAAATCGAAACTCGAGCGCGCGACGCCCGGCAGCCGCGTCGCGATGAATCTCTCCGGACTTGCGGTCGAAGATTTGACGCGCGGACAGATCGTCGCATTGCCCGGCACGATCCGCGCGACGACGTTGCTCGACGCGCGCGTGAATTATTTGGCGTCCGCGCCCAGAGCGTTGGAGCATAACGCGCAAGTTGATTTTTTCACCGGCGCGGCAGAAGTGCCCGCGCGCGTGCGCCAGCTCGATCACGCAGAGTTGAAACCGGGCGACAGCGGTTGGGTGCAGTTGCAACTTGCCGCGCCGGTCGCGCTCGCGAAAAACGATCGTTTCATCCTGCGCTTTCCGTCGCCGTCCATCACGATTGGCGGCGGCGTGATCGTGGACGCGCACGCGACGACGCGCCATCGCCGGTTCAAACCCGACGTGATCACGCGCCTCGAAACGCTCGCGCGCGGAACGCCGGACGAAATCGTGTGGCAGTTTCTGTCGGCGCGCGGCGCAAATCCCGCCGACGCGAAGGAGATCGCAAGCGGCACCGGCTTGAGCGCGGAAATCGTCGCGCAAACGTTGACCGCGCAAGCGGCAAACATCGTCGCGCTCGGCGCAGCGTATATTACCGCGCCGAATTGGAACGCGCTCGCGGACAAAATGCGCGCCGCGCTCGACGAATTTCATCGGCAGAATCCGTTGCGCGCCGGACTCTCGCGCGAAGAGTTGAAGAGTCGGCTGGGGCTGGCGCCGCGCGTCTTTGATCGCGTGATCGAGCGCGCGAGCGCGGAGAAAATTTTGGCGGCGAGTGGAGACCTCGTGCGGCGACCGGATTTCGTCGTCACGTTCGCGCCGGAGTTGCAGAAAAAAATCGACGCGCTGATCGCGCAATTCAATCGCGCGCCGTACGCGCCGCCGTCGGCGCAAGACGCGGAGGCGGCAATCGGGTTGGACGCGGTGAACGCGTTGGTTACACAAGACAAATTGGTGCGGCTGAACGATCAGGTCCTGCTCGCGCCCAAAGCGTTCGACGCGATGCAAACCTGGGTCGTCGCGACGATTCGCGCGCAAGGGCAGGTGACCGCCGCGCAAGTGCGCGATCAATTCAACACGAGTCGCAAGTACGCGGTGGGCTTGCTGGAATATCTCGACGCGCAACGCGTGACCAAGCGCGTGGGCGATGCTAGAGTGCTGCGATGAGTGGGAGCGCGGGAGCGCGCGCGCGGGAGAGAGGGAGAGGGGGAGACAAGGAGAAAACTCGCCCACTCACCCACTCTCCCTGTCTCAGTACATCACAGATTGTCATTCTGAGGCGCGCTTTTTGCGCCGAAGAATCTCGCAATTTGCGATTAGCGAGATGCTTCGCTTCGCTCAGCATGACAAAATTGTGATCTACTGTGTCTCCCCCTCATTTGTGAGAAGTGCTTTGCGTAATTCGACAACGAACCCAACCAACTCAACACCGATCCGGCGCGCGTGGCTGGATCGCTTGGCGCGCGTCGCGCTAGTCGCCGGAGTCGTCGCGTTGTTCCTGGCGTTTGTTTCGCTGCTCGCGTTGTGGCAGCGTCCCGCGCAAGTCGTCGCGCTGGCGCCCGCGCCGCTGCAAACGATCATCCCCACGCTCATTCCGATCCCGACCGCGACTCCCGTCCCCACGCCAACTCCCTTGCCGCCGCTCGTCGCGCTCGTCGCCGGACATTCCGGCGGCGAAGACCCTGGCGCGATTTGTCCCGACGGCTTGCGCGAAGTGGAGATCACAACGGAGGTCGCGCAACGCGCGCGCCAGATGCTCGAACTGCGCGGCTATCGCGTGGACCTTCTCGCGGAATTCGATCCGCGCTTGAAGCGCGATTATTCGCCGCGCGCGTTTCTGGCGATTCACGCGGACTCGTGCGTGTACTACGCGTCGGGTTTCAAAGTGGCGCGCGCGGCGAACAGCGCGTCGCCGCAAGAAGATGATCGGCTGGTGCGGTGCGTCACGTCGTCGTACGCGGTCGCGTCGCAATTGGCGTTTCACGAGGGAAGTATCACGACCGATATGACGCTCTATCACAATTTGATGAAGATTCATCCGCAATCGCCGGGCGCGATCATCGAACTGGGGTTTATGGGATCGGATCGCGCGACGCTGGTGAACAAACGGGAACAACTCGCGCTGGGAATCGCGAATGGGATCGAGCGGTTTTTGCAGGGAAGCGCGTGTCAGTGAAGGATGAAGGATGAAAGATGAGAGATGAAAAAAACGAGCGGCTCAATTGAGTCTCTCGTTTTTTGATTCTAAATCCCCTTGTCGATCCAATGGGTTGGTTCATCATATCCGTGCTTGATCCGCCAATTCCGACAACGATTGGCGACTTGTTCAGCATAGAAATAGAAATAGGGTTCTTTTCGTTGCTCTCGCTCGTACCTGACGTAGGTTCCCAATTTCTCCCAAGATTTGGCGATCATCGGATGCATCCAGGGCATCACGACATCGTCAGAGATCCAACCTTCTTGCGTCAGGAACGAAACTCGGTCCAACGAATTCAAGACGCGTTTGATTGCCTCTGCGCCTTCGGGGGTTGGATTGGCTTGCCAGATTTTTGGATCTGCCGGCATGGATTTGTAGACCCATTTACGCGCCTTGATATTCTCTTGTAAATTGAGTTCGTTAAACAAGCGGTCAGCAATATCAATGTGGCGGCTTTTTTCCGCCTCGCGGCGGTCGTTTTCCGCTTCGGACAATTCGCGATAGGCGACAAAGCCCGCGACGGCGATGGACGCGCCGGTCAACGCGCTGGAAAGCGCACCCGCCATCGTCCAGAAACTGGTGGCGAAATTGAACGCTCTCAGGACGAGCCACAAGACCAAGATTAGAACCATCCACGCGAGAAATCCAAGAAACGCTAGACCGAAAATCTTTCGCATTTTTCCCCCTGTGATGTTGACGATGTGCAATTATTCTCCGCTTGCTGCTTTCCTTGCCTCTGCCAATATTTCTTTTCCATTTGGATGCACCAGCGCAAGCGCATCCAACAACCGCACGACGCGCGCGACGATGCCCGCGTCCTTGTTGATTGCGCGCGCCGCACGAAACGTTTCAACCGCCTGGTTTGTCCGTTCAATCCGATCAAGTCCGTTGTGCAACGCCAACCCGCACAACGCGATCCCCTTGGCGTCCAGCGCGTCGTACAATTCCGGCGTTTGCGCCAGCAACGCGTCCGCGTGCGCGATGGCGGCGGTGAACGCGGCGCGCGCAGCAACAACATCCGCCGCACCTGCCGATTGTGCGGCGTGCCGCAACGCGATGATGCCGAGAAGCGCGGCGACGTTGTGATTGTTTTGCGGCACGTCATACTGACGCGCGGATTCTGCGGCAGCGCGCGCGGCTTCCAAACCCGAAGGGTCTCGGAGACCCTTCGGGTTTATTTGCGCGGCGTACAGGTGCGCGAGGGCAGTTCCCCAGCGCGCGTAATTCTGAATTGTGGTCAGTCCAATTTCATCAGCGATTTGAATTGCTTGTTTGTAGGATTCAATCGCTTCATCAAATCGTTTTTCATCAATCAGAACATCAGCGCGATTATTCAGGTCAAAACTCTCGCCGCGTCTATCGCCAATCTCGCGCGCAATCGCGAGTGCTTGCTCGTAGAACTGGATCGCGCGGCGCGTCTCGCCTAAATCGCTGTACGCGCCGCCGAGGTTGCCGAGGTCTGCGCCTTCGCCGCGTCTGTCGCCACGCTCCGCGTCGCGCGCAATCGCCAGCGCTTGCTCGTAGAACTGGATCGCGCGGCGCGTCTCGCCTAACGCGCTGTACGCGTTGCCGAGGTTGCCGAGGTCTGCGCCTTCGCCACGTTTGTCGCCACGCTCCGCGTCGCGGTCAATCGCCAGCGCTTGCTCGTAGAACGCGATGGCGCGGCGCGTCTCGCCTAACGCGCTGTACGCGTTGCCGAGACCACCGAGCCAGTTGCCTTCATTGCGTCTGTCCCCAATCTCGCGCGCGATCGCCAGCGCTTGCTCGTAGAACTGGATCGCGCGGCGCGTCTCGCCTAAATCGCTGTACGCGTTGCCGAGGTTGCCGAGGGCTGCACCTTCGTGTTGGCGATTTTTGCTTTCATGTGTGAAATCCAACACTTTTTCGTAACAGGCAATTGCGCTTTTTGCCTGCCCGATGCTCCTGTACGCTGTTCCAAGATCACCAGCGCTGGCTTGCCTTAATGTCGCGTCACCTATTTTCCCCTGCAACTGCTCGTGCAACTCAATCATCAAGCGGTAGTGTCCCCACAACAGCAGGTACTCGCCATCAATTTCCAGCAACACGCTTGCCGCCGTGTCGTAATCGTCTGCCGCACAGCGCAAATCAAATTCGTTCAACTGCGGCTCAAGGTCAGCCAGCGTCTTCCACGTCTCGCGCGGCTTGCGCGTCGCGGCAAAATAGTCGGCGGCGCGGTTAAGCAAATCTTTCTGGCTCCAATCGGCTTCTTCACTTTTGCCTTTTGCCTTTTCACTTTTAACTTTGTCAAACGCGTACGCGCGATCCGTCGGATGCAAATAGTACCGCCCCGCTTCGCGCCGCGCAAACTGCATCGTCACCAAACGGTTGAGGACGGGCGCGCTGTCAACATTCGGCACGAACGGCTGGAGCAGGTAATCCACCGCGGCGGGCGTCACGGGACGATTGTAGACCGCGAGCGTCTGCATCACGCGTTGCGCGCTCGGGTCCAAACGATTGAACGCTTCGCCCACCAACGCTTCAACGATGTTTTCCTGTTGGGGCGTTTGAGAAAACGCCCGTTGGGGCGAGGGCGTTTTTTCAAACGCCCCCACACCCAGAATTTCCGCCAGCGTCGTGTAGCGGTCGGCGCGCAGAATCGCGATGAGCGCTTCGAGCGCGCGCGGAAAGCCGCGCGTAAACTCACAGGCACGCGCGAGCAAATCGTCGCCCGCGTTTTTCAAACCGAGCGTGCCGTCCGCGTCGTTTTCGGTCAAGACGTTTTTGGCGAACGGCAATTCCAAGCCGTTGTCCAGATTCAAACGATGTTGGCGCCCCGGCTGAACAAATCCCAGGTCGCGCGGCGCGATGCGCGTCGTGAGGATGATTTTGACCGTGTGATGCGGCGCGTTCAAGAGCGCGCGCAGCGCGTCGTCCAGTTCCGCGTCGCGCAGGTTCATCGTCTCCGCGTCCAGCGTGTTTTCAAAATTATCGAGGAGGGCGATAAATCGCCCACTACTGAACCCAGCCAGGAGCGCGTTGATTTTCGCTTCGGTTGCGACTTGCGGATTTTTGGGACGGTTCCCCGAGCCGTGATATGCTCAAGATATTGGTGGGCTAAGTTTTGACAATCGGGCTGCCTCTGGTAAAAACGGTGTATCCCAATCACCCGTTTCATCAGGAGGCAACCCGATGGCGAAT
>VGOB01000097.1 GCA_016865935.1 Chloroflexota bacterium
ACTTCCTGCCCTATTGTCCGCGCACCCTGGGCGCGTCCACATACCAATCGCCAGCCCACAAGTTGAACGGCTTGGTGTATCACAACAACTGGTTGCAAAATCTCCTGGTGTCTGCTTCAATGGGAGGATACCGAGAGTGACCACAGAATCCGTTAGAATCAGGTAATTCAATAGACTACCTATCACCTCTCGCTTTCGTTCATCTAATAGCGCGAGCAATTCGGGCTTGTCCAGATTAGTCATACTGAGTCCTTCCTGTCCCAGATTCTACTAGTCTTCAGTGTCCAAAATCATATCACTGATTCTTCACCTAGTCAACTTTCAACGCCACCAACACCGCGCGCGCCTCCCACTTGCGGGCTCAACGCGCGCCAAACATCTCCGCGCTAAAACACCAGCCCGCCCCAAACGAACTCTGTAAAACCCGGCGTGGGAAATCTGCCAATCACATAGCCATTCTTCAGTCCGTGCTTATCGGCAATGCGTTTGAGACGCGCGGCATCCGCCGCGACGGGATGCGTTTTGACTTCCAGCGCGACGCGCGCCGCCGCGCGCGCGGATGGAGGCGTCAGGACAAAGTCAATCTCGTACTGACTTCCCTTGGACAGATACTGCAAATCGCCATAGTCGCGCAATTGGTTAAAAATCGCATTCTCGAACGCCGCGCCTTCGCTCAACGTCGTCAAAACGTTGGCGATGCCGTTGTCGTAAAAGTACAGTTTTTTGCTCAACGCCATCGCGCGATCCGCTCCGGCAAACGCCGGCAGGCGATACAAGATGAACGTCTTTTCCAGAAACTCGAGGTACTGCGCGACGGTTGGGCGTGAGATGCCGACGATCGTCGCCAACTTGGTTTGGTCAATGCGCGCGCCAATTCGAGCGACCAGCACGCGCAAGAGTTGTTGCAGTTCGCCGATTTTCTGCAAATCGGTCAGCGTTTTGACATCAATGTTGATGTACGAAGAAAAAATGTCATGCAGAATTTCCGTTTTGACATTGGGACGTGTTTCCAATACGACATCCGGCAGCCCGCCATAGCGCAAGTACTCGGCGTAAAAATCTTTCAGCCGCGCGTACTCGTTCGCATCAAAGATCATTTCGCGCCAACTGTCCCGGCGACGATAGGGCACGCCGTGAAAATCGAGAAACTCGCCGAACGTCAGCGGAAACATCTCATAGATCACTTTGCGTCCCGCCAGCGATTCAGTGAAATAATTTTTCAGATAGAACGAACTCGATCCGGTGAGAATGAACTTGAGGTCATAGTTGTCAACCAAATACTTGATGACGCTCGGCACGTTGGGGACGTATTGAATCTCGTCGAGCGCGACATACACCCGCCGCCTCAAATCGAGATTGCGATTGCGGAAAAAATTCAGGACGTGATCGTAATTCGATTCCTGAAAGACGGCGCGATTGTCGAGCCGTTCCAGATCGACGTACAGTTTGTTCGGCGATGCGACTTGATCGAGCAGCCACTTGACGGTCGTCGTCTTACCGACGCGTCGCATCCCGGTAATGACGATCACGCGGCGATCCGGCAGCGCACGCGTCAGTTTGGGAAAAATCGAACGTGGTAGCGTTTTCATACTCAGATTTTACACTTTCTCTGCTATTCTGTCAACTGCTACTTTACACAATCGCGACAAAGTGACAAAAGTAACTCGCGCGCCTCTCGTTTCCCCCCATACCCCTGCTCCCCGCCGGGACCCACGCACGAGGGACAACCATCATCGCACGCGCAATCGCGCACGAGTTCAAACGCGCGCGCGATCAACTCGTCGTGCAGTTCGAACAGTCGCTCGCTGAAACCGATGCCCGCCGGAATTTGATCGTAAATCACAATCGCCGGTTTGCCGGACGCAAGCGGCGATTCCGGATCGGAATGAACGCCGATGTCGCGCGGATCGCACATCAAGAACAATGGCGCGAGATGTCCGAGCGCGTGCGCCATTCCGGCGAGTCCGCTGCGAATTCGCACCGCGAGTTCCGCGCGGCGATGGCAATTGGGACAGAGCGTCACCAGGTTGTCGAGTTGGTTTGCTTGCGCGCGCGACGGAAACGCGCGAAACGGAATTTTGTGATGGACGTGATGCGGACGCCCGTTCTCTGGCGCGCCGCAACCTTGACAGCGATAACGATCGCGCGCGCGGACGCGATCGCGCAGCGCGTTCCAGCTCGGTCCGTAATCGTTCGGCGCGTTCGTCCACAATCCTTCCACGCGCAACCGCGCCACCGTCGCGTCATCGAGCGCGAGCCAATAGCCGGTCGTGCGCAATTCGGTCGGCGGAAGTGATAGCGGCTCGGCACCGAGATTTTCGTGCGTGAACCACTTGATCTTTTTGAAACCGACGACCTGGGTCGTCACCGCGATCTCGCCGTGCGCTTTGATCGCGCCGCGCGCTTCCGATTGCGCGAATTGCGCGAGCAGTTGCACCATCGTCTCGCGGCGCGGCTCGGTGTAGTACTCCGCGTCGCTTGCGCGCAAACGCGCGACGCCGCGCGCGAGATCGAGTTCGTCCACGAGGAACGATTGTCCTTCGTGCAGATAAATCGCGCGCGGATGCGTCATCCAATACGCGCTCGCGCGATCCACCGTGCCGATGATGTTTTGCTGTGTCATTGCGAGGCGCGGTTTTTGCGCCGAAGCAATCTCCTCATCGCTACTTGGAGATTGCTTCGCCGCTTCGCGGCTCGCAATGACAGAATCCCCAACCTGCAACACCACCGATTCGGCGGACGCGCTGCGAAGCGAAATACTCTCGGCGGGATATTGATCCGCCATCCAAAAATATTTTTCGCCCGATTGATGCAAAATATTTTGCGATTGCAAAAATTCAAGGAACTCGGTCACGCGCGCCGCGTCCACGCGTCCGAAATTTTCGCCGATGCGAAACGGCAACTCGAACGCGGCGCAACGCAAATGCGCGAGCAGGATCAGCAAATTGTCGGGATTGATGCGCGCGTGTTCCGGCGAGCGACCGAACAGATAATCGGGATGGCGCGCCAGAAATTGATCCAAGGGATCGGCGGACGCGACAAGGATCGCGAGCGCGGCGTCGCGCGTGCGCCCCGCGCGTCCGGCTTGTTGCATCGTTGCGGCAATCGTGCCGGGATAGCCGACGAGAATCGCCGCGCCCATTCCGCCGATGTCAATGCCGAGTTCGAGCGCGTTCGTCGCGACGACGACGCGTATCGTCCCATCGCGCAATCCGCGTTCGATCGCGCGGCGTTGATTCGGCAAATAGCCGCCGCGATAGCCACGCACCCCCACCCCCTGCCCTCCCCCGTTTCCAACCGGGGAGGGTGAGAGGTACCGCAGAATCAATTCGACTGCGCGGCGCGAGCGCGCAAAAACAATCGTCTGGATATCGCGCTGGGACAATTCTTGCGCGCGCGCGACGCTTTCGAGCAGCGCGCTCCGCCGCAATCCGAGCGCGCGATCCACGATCGGCGGATTGTAGACGATGAAATGTTTTTCGCCTTTCGGCGCGCCGTCATCGTCCACCAGCGCGACCGGTTCTTCGATCAGACGTTCCGCGAGTTCGACGGGATTTGCAATCGTCGCCGAAGTCAGGATGAACTGCGGCGCCGCGCCGTAAAACGCCGCGACGCGTTTCAGTCGGCGCAGAACGTTGGCGACGTGCGAGCCGAACACGCCGCGATACGCGTGCATCTCGTCAATCACGACGAATCGCAAGTGGCGAAAGAATTCCGCCCACAAGGTATGGTGCGGCAAAATTCCGGCGTGCAACATATCGGGATTGCTGACGACGAGCCGCGCGGATTTGCGGATCGTCGCGCGCGCGTGTTGAGGAGTATCGCCGTCGTACGTTGCAAAGGATGAAGGATGAAAGATGAAAGATGAATATTCTTTTTCATCTTTCATTCCGCGAAGCGTGCCTTCATCTTTCAGGTTGGCGACCTGGTCTTGCGCGAGTGCCTTGGTCGGGAAAAGGTAGAGCGCGCGCGCGTGTTCGTCGCGCAACAGCCGATCCAGGACGGGGAGATTGTAGCACAACGTTTTACCGCTCGCGGTGCCGGTCACGACGACGATGTGTTTTCCGGCGCGCGCGTGTCGCCACGCGGTCGCTTGGTGCGTGTAGAGTGATGTGAGCCCGCGCGCGCGCAACGATTCGATCAGCACCGGGTGAACGTCATCGAGAAACGGCGCGTCCTGCGCGTCGCGCGCGGGAAACACGCGCCATGCGGCGATGTTGGCGCCGACGGGGGAATTGGCTTGCCAGGTTGCCACAAGTTGCGAGATGGAATCGGACATAGTGCAATTCCTATCATATCCAAAGTGCGGGTCTTGTCTAATCTGCATTCCGTCACGGTTGGTGCAAAGTCTATTGACTTGCCAACCGACCTAACCCCCAGCCCCTTCCCTGCGAGGGAAGGGGGGCAGGGGGATAGGTCGGCGCGACTTGGCACCAGCCCTGGCATTCCGCCGGTTGACACTCCGCCCAATCGCGTTACAATGTCAGCCTGGAGGTCACGATGAGTCAACGCGCGAACTATTTGCACGAAGTCGGAATGTTGAATCGAACGCCGCGCAGTGGATTTGCGTTCCTGGGTTCCGGCGCGCAATCGGTCGCCGAGCATATCTATCGAATGATGCACGTCGCGTTCGTCTTGGCGCGGATGAGTCGCGCGCCGCTTGACGAAGCGCGCTTGATGCGGTTGGTGATGTTCCACGATTTGCCCGAGGCGCGCACGGGCGATCACAATTACGTGAATCGCAAATATGTGACGGAGGACTTGGAGTTACTGCTGGCGGACGGCGCGCGCGAGTGGTGCCGTGGCGATGAGATCGTCGCGGCGATTCGCGAATTCGAGTCCGGCGCGACGCCCGAAGCGCGCCTCGCCAAAGACGCCGATCAACTCGAACTGTTGCTGGTGCTCAAACAACACGCCGATCTGGGCAAGCCGAATGTGGCGGATTGGATCGCGCCCCTGCTCGCGCGATTGAAAACGGACGCGGGCAAACGCCTCGCCGCAGAAATTTTGGCGACGCGCTGGGATGCGTGGTGGTTCGGCGACAAGAACGACGCGCACTGGATTCAAGGAAAAAAGCGCGCGCACGCTCCAAGACGCGCAGCCGGAAAAACGCGGAAACGAAAAAAAATTAGCGCAAACTGAATGTCAGGGGGCGCGACAGATTGTGTATCCGCGCCGCTTGCTGCGCGGGTGGGAGGGTGTGCGAAAGGAATGTGGTCGCGTTGCCTTCGGAGCGAACCACGCCGGGCGCGCGTTGAATTTGACACGTGGGGCGAGGTGTGCTATAGTGCGGCTCGTTCGAGGGGGCGTGGTGTAGTGGTCTAACATGCGGCCCTGTCAAGGCCGAGATCGCGGGTTCGATCCCCGTCGCTCCCGCTCTGGTAAAAAGTAACGTGGTAGTTTGGTCGCAAGCAGACAGAGACTACCTCGTTATTTTTTATCCAGATCCGCTCGAAGACCAAATGCATCAGCCGCTGTTGCTCCGTTGGATTCCCCTCGGCTTTCTCCCAGTGTGATTCAAAGTTCGTCAGAATATCTGCCGCCGTTTCCAATTCTTCCATTGGCAGCGGTTTCAGTTGCTCCAATTCCTGCTGCAACCCCAGCCTTTTCTGCAAATATTCGTCCTTGTCGGTAATGAATCCGTTGTCCCAACGGAAATCCATCCGCTTGATCATCTCCTCGATTTGCGCCACGCGCTCTTTGAGTTCTTGGTTGCCGAGCAGCTCGCCGATGGCTTCAATCGCATGTTGCTTCCAATCCGCGGGCGGTTTCATCGTCCGAATCAGATCGACGACCTTCCGTTCGATTTCTTCGGCGACAATTCCTCGTTGCGAACAGTCTAGCCCCAGTTCGTGAGCACGGCAGCGATAATAGCGATACCCGTGCAAGTTTTGCGCGCGCATTTTGATTTGACACTCCCCACAGTAAAGAATTCCGCTCAGCGGATAGACGTGAATCTTGGGCGTCGGCAAATGATGCTTTGCCGCTTTCGCTCGAACTTCCTGGCACTGGTCATACAACTCTTCGCTAATGATCGCTTCGTGTTGCCCCTTGAACCATTGCGTCTCGGTGCTGACATCGCGACTGCCGTTGGATTTCCTGCGATACCCTTTGTAGCGGATCTCACCCAGATACGTGCGGCTCTGCAACAAGTCGCGAATCATCTCCTTCGAGAAGAGTTTGCCTTGCTTGGTGCGATAGCCCTTGCTGTTGAGGAGACGCGCGACCTTGGTATCACTCCATCCTCCCTTGGCGTATGTCTCAAATGCTAAACGGACGCCCTCGGCTTCGTGCGGATTGATGACGAGTGTTTTCTGTTCCGTCTTGTCGTAACCGAAGGGCGCCTGGTTGTTGTGCAAACCCTGCTGTGCGCGTTCGTATTTTCCTTTCTTGACTTCGGTGGCAAGGTTGCGGCTATACCAATCGGCGACGGACTCCATAATGCCTTCCATCAATGCGCCGACAGGACCATCACTGTCTTCAGAAGGTTCTGTCACGGAGAACACTTTGATGCCGAAATCGCGGCGTAACAAACTCTTGATCGCGAGCGCGTTTTCGCGGTTACGCGCCAAGCGGTCGAATTTGTGAACGACCAAAGCATCGAAAAGATGACGACGCGCATCGCGGCGCATTTCTTGAAACGCGGGACGATCGTCGTTCGTCGCGGTCTTGGCTTCTTCGATGTAGAAGCGAGTCAGAACGCCACCTTGGTCGTGGACATATTTCTCGATAGCGCGTTTCTGCGCGTCGAGCGAAAAGTTGCCGACCTGATCTTCACTGCTGATGCGAACGTAACCGACGTAGCGCATGTTATTCTTCTCCTCGTTGTTGGCGAGCCAGTTTGTGTTGATAAGCCAATTTCGCGCGGCGTGAGTTGTTCTCGTGCCACCATTCGGCAACAGATTCCAATACCTTCATCAAACATTCAGGATTATCAGCGAACTTGCCATAGAGTTTATGCACGATTTCCTTCTTGCGGGGATCCACCACGAGTTGCCCATTCTTCCTCAGATATCCAAAGGGAACTCGGGAGGTCTTCCGTTTGGGTTGGCGCGACTTGCGCTTGGCTGGTTTCATTCTGTTTCTCCGTGCTGGGACTGTGCTTTCACACAGCCCCAGCGTGAACGATTCGCATCGCCGCAGTTTAGCCCGAACAATTAGTGTGGATGCCGACGACGTAGGAGCCGTACTTTGGGTCTGCGGGCGAAGTCACACGTTGCCAGGGTTCGCCTTGCTTGATGGACTTGTGACAACGCAGGCAACGCTTGGGACCTTTGCGGCTGGGTCCCGACATGTACTCGATTGTCGAGTACTGATGCGGACGCAGGACGTTGCCGCGCTTGGGTTGCGCACCTCGGTGACGCATCGAGTTTCTCCTTGAAATGATCGGAGCGTGAAATCGCGGAGAGACGTTCCGACGGAGCGTCTGTACTCCGCGCAGTGGCTGGCGAGCAATCGCAAGCCAGAAAGATGAGATGCGAAGAATGGATCGGATTCATCGCCGTTTAGGAAAAAAGACCATCGAGTGCTTTTACCTCACCTCCCTCCAAAAAAGAATCGCCTTCTCCGGCGCGCAGAGAGAAGGCGATTCGCTTCGTTGAAAAACGAAGTAATCGAACCCGTTGGAGTCGCACCAACGGCAACTTGTTCTATCAACCCAAGCGTGATAGAATAAGCCCAGCCCTCTCCGTGCGTAATCACGGTGGTGGGTCAGCAACCAGGTGATGTTTCCGCATCACCTGGTTGCGAACTATTGTTCTACGACTTGATTATAGCACATTTTTACCGCTTGTCAAGTCGGTGCGCGGAATTTCTGTAAAAACCCACCGCGGTAACCTTTCGGCGGCAACTCCGCCACAATGGTTGAAACGCCCGCTCTTCTCGCGTCGGGCGTTTCTTCTTTATCCAACTTTTCGCGAATAGATCGCACGATCAGGTTTGGTCAGGTGGGTTATCGTTTGCGAATTCGTCAATCAATTGCGGCAGTTCCCAGTAGGATGGGATCATGTCATAAGTGAACTTCATCGATGCTTTCGCCCGCAAATCGGAATGCCGACGATCTATGACATACAATGCGGTGTAGATCGCATTGCGGATAATCGGATTCAGTTCAGCCATCTGCGCATCGGATAGATGCTTGGCATGGAAATCCTCCATCGCGTTGCGCACCACCATGGCGATGTACATCGCGGTGAGTTGATTCTTGTTCGCCTGTGGAAACTTGTCGCTCGATCGTCGTAGCACTGGCATTCGGTTTCTCCTCGGCGCCATTAAACCAGACTGGGTTAATCGAAAAACGATTGACCGCGAAAAACTGGGCTAGGTGACTTCCCTTGAGTGTATCCCGTTGGAGCCCATGGACCCGGTCTAATTGCCCTTTGAAAGGAATTCCATTAGCACCGGATTGAACTTGTCCGGTTGTTCCACCGGTGTGGCATGGTGAGCATCAGGAATCACCACCAGCCGAGCGTTGGGGATGCGCTTGAGGTATGCTTCTTTCAGCGCGACCGGTGTGTAGTCCTGGTCAGCGGAAATGATGAGTGTCGGACAGCGAATCGCGCTGAGTTGATCCATCACGCTCCAACCAATCATGGCGCGCATCGCGTTCTGATAGGCGCGCGGGTCATTCTCCGCCCAACGCTCGACAAACGTCGCACGTAAGGACGCGTGCTCGTCTTTGGGAAAGAGTCGCTTGCTCAATACTTCGCCCATCTTGCGCATGCCCAAGAGGCGGACGATCGCGAAGCGTTGCCAGACACCGAGTCTGTCTTTGAAATTGCGCACAACGAGTTCGGGAGCGCTATTGACGATCACCATCGTTCTCACCAAGGCGGGCGAATCAATGGCAAGTTGGAACGCAACCCCGCCGCCCAGGGATAGACCCACCACGTGGGCGGATTGAATGCCCAGCGCTTTCATTAGCCCGGCCGTATCAGACGCAAACAATGACATGCTGTAGGGTTCCGCGGGTTTGTCGGACTGGCCGTGACCACGCAGATCGAGCGTGATGACCTGATAGAGCTTCGAAAACTCTGGTACCTGCAATTCCCAGTCTCGCGCGCTTGAGCCGAGACCATGAATGAGCAGCAGCGGTTGACCTTCACCACTAACTTCGTAATGCAAGTTGATCTCGTTCACGCGTATCTTTGGCATAAACATTCACTCCTGTCCGAAAATAGAAACCGGGAGGTGAGTACCTCGAATAGGGACTGCAAAAGTATCTAGGCGAATGTCAGTATGCTTCGGCGTTGATTTCGCGATCGAGCGCGTCGATGACCTCCGAATGGATCTCGACGTCGAACCAATCGAGAAAAGTGGCGTAATCCTGATGGGATGGCCAGTGTGCCTCGTCGCGATCCCAGGAATCGAGTTCCATCGCAAAGATCTCCTCATAGATTCCCGTGAGGAAAGACTGCAACTCGGCAGGGTCATCGTACTCTGGGATGAGGAGTACAGTGCAATCCGTTCTGAGTTCCTCCAGCGTCAACTCGGCTGGGGGATCAGGCGTTCGATTAATCCAATCCAGGAAAGGTTGTTTGGGCTTGATGATCGCCACAGCTCGATCAATCAATAACATGCTTATGCTCCACTATGCCGTGGCGAAGGACTACCGTGCGAGGACCGACGGTGTTGTTTCTTGTGCCGATTTTCGCTTGGTGCGATGAGTTCCATTTTCTCGCCGTGCCGCGCAATGATTTGTCGCCGCAACTGTTCGCGGTCGTCCGCCGATAGCCCAAACGCCGACGCGGAATAGTCCCAATCCCGTTTGCGAATCAAGTCGCGTTCCAGTTTATCTGCACATTCTTCGCAGAGACCCAGGTCGTTCACGCGTCCGTACACGTCGCACCCGACGCACTGACCATCATACATGCCCCATTCTTCGTCGTTCGGCTTGTTCATCGTTTCACTCTCCGAATACAGTTCGTTTGCCTGGTATGCATCGAAGAATCTGCAATCACTCGCACTCCAGGTTCAATAAGGCGGATCGGCGGGTCCCTCGTAGCCGCACATGCCCAAGCGCGGCGAATTGACAATGCGAATGGGGGCGCCATACTCTTCGTGTGGGTGCGACTTGACGTGCTCCTGGCATAAGAATCCCCACATCTCATCTTCGATCACGCACTCCATACACAACCAAACAGCAGGTCGCTTGCATTCAATGCAGATGGCTTGGGGTTGAACGTTCCGCGCCATGAGCGCAATCGGATGGGGCGTGGTTGGTTTCCCTTCACGCGCTTTGACGTAGCGGATCAAAGTCTCGGAGGAGGTTCCAAAGTCGTAGATATGGGTTAGTGTGATCCCTGGTTTGAAAACCCCTTCGACGTTCTCACTTTTCGCAATCTCAGCGCCTTTCCAGCCGCCGATAGAGAAGCGGCTCATGTGTCCGCAACATTCCAACCAGATCGCGCGCAGATAGTGATCCAGGTCTTTCAAGGTCGCCGCGCCGCGCATTTCCAACTCCAGCCAAAAGTCCCCACCCCATGCATCTTGCACGTGCAGATGATAGAGCTTCTCTCGGCGTGCTTTGCGGCGTTCGGCTTGGGCAATCACGGCTTGGCGCTTTGGACACGCCGACAGATGCTTGCTCATCTGGCTCTTGAGGTGCTCTCGTCCGCAGTACGCGCACTTGCCCTTTGATCGGTTTCCTCGCGGCATCAGATCACTGCCCGTTCTCTCACGTCGGTTCACCGCGCGCCAAGCGTCCAATGGCGACTTGTTGCGCGTGGAGCCAGGTTTCTTTGTCGATAATGGGCTGAGTATCGTTCCCGCGCGTGAAGGATCCGCCTTCAACCAGAGACGTGAAGAACGATTGAAAGCGTTGATCCAACTCCTGCAACGTGAAACCAAAGCCGCGCTTGTTTTGTTCGTCGGCGAGTTGCTGTTCGAACAGTTGGATCGCGGCGGGAACCTGGTCGGCAGGTTCGAGGACGATTCCGTAGCCATACATCGGATTCGTCAAGAGATCGCGAACTTGGTTCGCGCTCCATGGCCTGGGTTGTGGCAGACGCGCGTGACCAGAAGATCGGATTGGTGGTTTGCGGTTCTTGGGCATCTTCATTCCTCCCTGACCTGCGGCTGAAGAATTACTGTCGTCATTGTATTGCAGGATAGAGACTGTGTCAACAGAACAAACAAAGCGAGAGCACCTGCTCCCTCTCTATTGCACGAACTGAGGATCTGCGCCACAACTGTTAGCCCCAAATAGAAATGTCACCCTATTCCTGCCGAATAGAAATGTCACCTTGGGAACTGTGTTGTGCCGTCTCGGGATGAATACGGAAACGTCGCCACGGATGATCAGGTGACGGAATGTACGGCTTGCGTTTCTTCGTTGGTTTGGGTGTACTGACCGCGTCCAATTTCATGGTCAGTTGCTTGCTTGACACGACTTGAGCTTGGCGTGGCGCAGGGCGATACACGGTGTAGTCCAAAGGCTTGCCTTTGTATTCAATCGCAATCTCACCCTGGCGATTCTCACACACGGTCACGCCCGCGTGGCGGAGCACATACCCAGGTCGCTTGGAACGAATCTGATAGATCGCATTTTTGTATTGCACGGTGAGGTTCTTGGATAATACACGCGGCTCTTGAATTGTCAAGATGCGCGCCAAGTCGTCTTGCGGTAACAAGGGACGATGTGCATCTTCGGGCTGGCGCGGCAGGACGGCGAAGCGTGCGTTAAAGTCCGCGATGAATTCGGGTAGATACGCATTGCCTGCCGCCATCGAGGCGATGCCGCGCAAACGCATTTCTTTGACCAAGCGGTCTTGCAAGGTCTGATTGGCACGTTCGACACGTCCCTTGGCTTGCGGCGTGTTCGCACAGATGACTTGGATGCCGAGTTGTTCCATCGCACGTCCGAATTGCGTGAGACCGGTCCCCGTCTGCGCGTGGGTCTGATTGATGCGAAAGACGCCCAATTTATCGCTATAAAACGCCAAGGCTCATCCCTAAACTCTTTGCAAGGTTTCAGGCACGAATCCAAAAAGCACCCTATTTATGCAGGTCTGAGGTCGCTTGCAATCAGTGCCTGCAATAGATTTAGGGATGAGCCAAACCTTATTGGGCAAATCCAAACGTCGGTTGCTCGATTCACAGCAACTGCTCTGGTCATGTATCCGGGCATCTGATCTGCCCCGGACGTTATAGGCCTTTCGATTATTTATGCGAAACTCAACAGTAATCACGGCATGGAAGCACGCATGACGAACCTGGGCGGCGCAGTCGTTGCGCTTATTGCGTAATCCGATCCATGTCGTCCACCGATTCGGATGGATGTCGTCCACTGAATCCGACGCATGTCGTCCACTTTTTTCGCCCTATCGGAATCGGGTGAGGGCTTTGTCGGATTCTGATACTTGACCCCAGAGCTTTTGCAGCGCTGGCTAATCTTCAGATTGTGTGGCATATCTGTCTCCATCTCACAGGGAGGCCGTATGTCACAAGAAAGGTTATCCATGCGCAAGCTCAAAGAAGTACTCCGATTGAAATGGGACAGCCGGTTGTCCAACCGCTCCGTCGCCCGTACGTGCTCCATCTCGCACAGCACCGTCAAATTGTAACTCCAACGTGCCGAAGCCGCCGGTCTGAGTTGGCCGCTCCCCGAGACGCTGACCGAGGACGCGTTGTTCCAGCAGCTGTTCCCGGAACGGTCGCCGGCCCGTGTACCCTCCAAGCCGTTCCCCGACTGGTCTCAGGTGCATGCCGAGTTGCACCAGCCGAATGTCACTCTCAAGCTCCTGTGGACCGAATACCAGGCCAGTCATCCCGAGGGCTTGCAGTATAGTCAGTTCTGCGAACGGTATCGTCGCTGGGCCGCCACCGCCAACCCCCCGATGCGGCTGGTTCACAAAGCTGGCGAGAAATTGTTCGTGGATTATGCGGGCGAGACCGTTCCCGTCGTCGATCCCCAAACCGGCGAGGCGACGCCCGCGCCAGTGTTCGTCGCCGTGTTAGGCGCCAGCGGTTATACCTATGCCGAGGCGCATCTCAGCCAAACGCCCGAGCATTGGATTGGTGCACATGTCCGCACCTTCTCCTTCCTCGGGGGGTTCCTTTAGTCGTGACCCCAGACAACCTCAAAAGCGGGGTGAAGCATCCCAGTCTCTATGAGCCGGACCTCAACCCGACCTACCAGGCGTTGGCCGAGCACTACGGCTTCGCGGTGATTCCGACCCGCGTGCGCCACCCGCGGGACAAAGCTAAGGTCGAGGTCGCCGTCCAAGTGGTGGAGCGCTGGGTCTTGGCACGGTTGCGCCATCAGACCTTCTTCTTCCTGGCTCAGCTCAACCAAACGATTCACCAACTCTTGGACGAGCTCAATCGGCGCCCCATGCCTCATCTGCACCAGTCCCGCCAAGAGCTCTTCGGGACGGTGGATCGGCCGGCGCTCTGCCGTTACCGTCGCAGCCCTACGAGTTCGCGCACTTCAAGACGTGCCGGGTCAACCTCGATTACCATGTCGAATTCCGCAAACACTTTTACTCGGTCCCCTACACCTTGATCCACGAGGAGGTCACCCTCCGGGTCACCGAGCGCACCCTCGAAATCCTGCTAAAGGCGAACGGATCGCCATGCATCCGCGCAACGATCTGCCAGGACGCTCTACGACATAGTCCACCAACATGCCCGTACTCCATCAGCAAGCCCTGCAATGGTCGCCTGAACGCTTCGTCCGCTGGGCGGAGGAGGTGGGACCAGCCACGACGCAAGTGATCCAGACCATGCTGGCCAGTCGAACCCATCCCGAGCAAGCGTATCGTTCGTGCTGGGGATCTTGGGTCTGGCCAGCCGCTTCGACAAGGCCACCTTGGAAAACGCGTGCCAGGAGGCGCGGGCAACCTCGCTATGGTTATCCTACTGCACCATCAAGCGCTTGCTCGAGAGCCGATCCACTGCCCCGCACGCCCCGCCTCCCGCGAGGTTTAACCTGCGCGGCGAGGCCTATTGCCTGTAAAGGGCGCTGACGCAACCGTGGAGACCAAACGTGCTGCGGTCCTGTCAGCGCATGACCCATTCTATCCCAGGAGATGCAAATGTTGATGCAACCTCTGCTCGACAAACTGACGCAACTGCGCCTCCCCGCTTTCCGGGAAGGTTTGCAGGAGCAATTGCACAACCCCCCACCCAGTACAACCAGTTAACTTTTGAATAACGTTTGGCCCTTTTCGTGGATCAGGAATGTACGCGCCGGGCCAGCCGACGCGTGCAACGCCACGTGGAGACGGCCGCGTTCCCCATCCCGGCGCTCATCGAAGACGTGGACTGGTCGGCCGCGCGTGGGCTCGACCGGCGTTGGGGACTCGAGCCGGCCCAGTGCGCTTGGATCGACCAGCATCTCAATGTGCTGATCGACGGCCCGACCGGCGCAGGCAAGACCTTCCTCGCGTGCGCCCTGGGCCAGGCGGCCTGTCGCAACAATTTCAGCGTCCGTTACTTCCGCACTTCGCGCTTGCTCCAGCAGTTGGTGTGCGCCCATCAGAAGGGTTCCTTCAGTTTCTGCCTCACACGTCTCGCCCATACCGACTTGCTCATCCTGGATGATTGGCTGCGCGATCCGCCGAGCGTGTCCCAAGCTCAGGATCTGCTCGAGATCATGGATGATCGCTTTGGGCGTTCCTCGCCCCTCGTGGCGACCCAGGTGCCAGTGGCCGAGTATCACGCCCGCTTCGCGAATCCCACGCTCGCGGATGCGATCCTGGACCGCCTAGTGCACAATGCGCACCGCCTCAATTTGGTCGGTGAATCGCAAAGGAGAATTCATTCAACCACTGGACGGATGTCGTCCAGTACTGTATAATAGACATTATAGCGATTTAGACGAGCAGAAGTTCGTAGTGCCATGGTCTGAAGTTCAGCCTGAAATTGTGTAGGCCGCAACACGTTTCCATCACCTTGTCTCGAAAATTCTTCACCCAGTTCCGTATCTTGTCCTTAACCATCCGATATCGTTTCACACCTCCAATGGCATGTTCGACCCGAATTCTGATCTGGGAAATGAGGCGGTTGTCTTCCTTCTCTGCCGGGGTCAGTTCCTTCCCCCGTGGTTTCTTCTTGGGCTGGAGAATCCTCACCCCGGCAATAGTAAAACCCTGAAACCCAGTGTCTTGCACCAAGATACTCCCTTCAGGAAGAGTATAGCCGGCTTCATCTGCGACCTTCTTGTCGTGTTTCTTGCCCTCACAGGTTGGGGTGAGGAGACGAATCTTGCAGGACGCATTGATGACGATGATATTCTTGACCGTGTGTTGCTTTTTCTTACCGCTATAGTACTGTTTTTGAGTTTCTGGGTCGGTTGGGCGTGGAATGGGACGTTCGGTCCCATCGTGAAAGTACACTTCCAGATCGCCCTCTTCTGGCTGAACCGCCTTGGCGTCTCGCTCTGGTAATTCGCCCAAGTCAGCCAGCGTCTGGTTGAGTAACGAGTGGAGCAAGTGAATCCAGGTGTTTGCATCTGGTTGATACATGTCGAACAACGTAGCGTGTACCTCTTGGGTGGTCTCTTGTTTCAGGTAAATCAGAATGAATAGCAGCTTGTCCTCTAAGGTTGGCAAGGGCGAGTTCTTGTAGTCACTGTATTCGCGCCGGGTACGCGGTTTCCCATCCAGGGTGGTGGTGGCGACATATTCTTCGAACCGCCTTTGAAAGTGGGGTAAGAGCGCTTGAAATTCCTCAACGGTAGACCCAGTCATGGCCAGAAACTTGCTCGGATGCTGGGACAATTCGTGGTATCTGATCATGGTGCTTGACTCCTTATGAATCTGCTCTACGCGACATAAGGTTACTCGCCAGTTGCCAAATTGTCAAGCTAAATCGCTATAATGTCTTTTTCATACGCGTTGCGCGCGTGCGCGATTTCGTCAAACGCGCCTTGTTCAATCGCCCAGGCGACCGCGATCTCCGGCGATTCGAACACTTCGGGCGCGGCGCGCTCGATGCGCTCTTGTTCGGCTTGTGATAGCCCGTCGTAGACCGCCGCTTCGATCTTCTCCGGCATTCCGCGCCAATCGCCCGTATCATCCCAGAGCGTCCCGCCCGAACGCCCGCGCCGTGCCCAGATGACTTTGACGCCGCGCTTGCCGTTGGCTTGCGTGATTTCTAATTGCAGATTGATCGAACGGGTCAAGCGCACAAGTTCGGTTGCGCTCACGGTTGCGGTCGTGACGGCTTGCGCTTTTTCGTCGCGCGCATCGTGAAGGTGATAAATCCAGAGCGCGTCCGTCCCCCAGCGCGTCACCGCGTCTTGCAGTTGGCGCATCGCCAACGCTTTGCCGCGCATTGCCGCCGCCAAGTTTTTTACGCGCCCTTCGTCTTTGTCTATCATTGCTTGCACGACAAGCGGCGTGATAATCGCGGTGAGCGAATCGATCACGATCGTCCCCACCTGGCTACCGGGCATTTGTTGGGCAAGGATCGCCGCAATTCGATCCGCGTCCACATTGTCTTCGGGAGTATCGCTGAGCGCGAAGACTTCCTTTGCCAGACGCACGACTTCGGTGAAGCGATGATCGGCGTCAATCGCGAGAATCGGCGCGCGCATCGCGGTTGCGAACGTGCTCTTGCCGGATCCGGGATAACCCACCAGCCCCCAGAGCCGGGGCGGGTACTGCGTCGCTTGCATTTTCTTGAAAGCCATTTGTCACCTCGTTTGGAGTAGGGGCGGGTGTTTCGACCCCGCCCCGTGTTTTGTGTCACGCTGCTTTCCCTTTGGTCCTACACACGGGACCGATGCCCAGGGCTTTGCTCAACGGATCGCTCAGCGGAATGTTGCAGCACTGGCAGCGCACGATGCGACTGGGATCGCCCGGCTGTGCCAAGAGTGCGAGACGTTCTTTCAACCCGAAGAATGATTCCTTGCCGTCCACACCGCACGAGCGCAGCCAATCGAGTGAGTTCGTGACTTGCTGTGTGCGCGGGAGTTTTTCAGTGATGGCGCGCTCAACGTTTGCAATGGCTACATTCGTCCACTGCATCCACGCTTGCCAGGGCAACCTGACCGGGCGACGTTCGTACCCATAGACAACAACTGTCTCGGCACCATCAATCCATTTGACAGACATTGCTACACCTCCAAAAAATTCGCCCCTCGAGGGTCTTGCGTCAAGGGGCAACCTGTGGTACTATCGGTGTAGCCCCCGCGCGTGCTTGCTCACGTTCGGGCGGTTAGTCGGCGGCAAGTGTCCTACCACTTGCTGCCGATGTTTTTGTTAGTTATCTTACATATTCAATTATACAAGATAACTTACTTTTTGTCAATAGTCTGGTAGCCCAAATTTGAACGAATTTTGACGAGTTTGGCGCTGTTCTGTGCGCCAATACCCTGCACAAGTGCGACTTTTTCTCGCCCTTTTCTGGACAAGAATTGACCAAAAACAAGGGATGCGGTAGAATGTTGGCAGAAGAAGTGGGTAGCAGAGTGCAATAGCAAATCGCGAAACCATGCGGTTTGTGAACCGATATGGATGCTTCACCCCGTTACTCACATTCGCAGGCACGATCAAGTTTGGCACGGCATTCAAAGCACATCAAGTGACTCGCGTGTTCCCTTGGCAGGCGATTGCTTGCTGGTTGTTGCGCGAGTGGTCAAAGGAGACACAAATGAAATGCGCGTCGTGCGGATCGGACAATCCTTCTGAGTACAGATTTTGCGGGGGGTGCGGTGCCCCACTTCAAGCCCCGCAATTTCAAACTGCACCGGTCCCATCTTCTTTTCCCTCATTCAACTTCCCTACCCGTGTTTACTTCTGGGGAATCGGTGTTCCCACTCTGTTTGTCTTGCCCGTTCTTGCGATTGTTGCAATCTGCGTGATGTGCTTTTCAGTTCTCTTGATGATACCAAGAGCGACTACCTCGCGCACTGATGCCAGTCAAGTCGCACTGGCAACCAAACCGCGTGCGACAGAAACGCCCAAGCTACAATCGGTTGCTCAGATTCTACCGACCATAACGCCTACAATGACGCGAACGCCAGCGACACCCGAAGAACAACTTGCGGCAATCGCCACGAACGGATTGAAGGATAATTTTCGCAAAGCGTCAATCTGGCAATCTGTTGCGACGATTGACTATGGTGTGAAAATATTCTTGGACGAGGGACACGCAATCAGAACAGCATCGCAAACAATGACCATACTTGCACCCGGCGTGTTTCGGAATATCTCGACTGTCAAGACGCTCGAAGTGCGAATGTTCACTGAGTTCAAAGACGCCTACGGCAACAGGAAAGACGAGGTCGCGATCAAATTCACGATGACGCGCGGAGTGTTTGGAAAGATAAACTGGGAATCGTTTGACCCGCGCAATTTGGGGGCTGTTCTGTCCGAATCCGGAAGCGGAGTATACGTTCATCCAGCATTGCAGAAGGCATGGGTAGAGTACCAGAGAAAGTGAACGCACGAGCATCAGCCTGTGAACGTAGGTTGAACCCCGAAGGGTGACAAATTTGCCACCGCCGCGAGAAATTGGGAGCGCGCGAAAACGCGTACGTTGACACGAACACGCGTTCTGTGCTACACTTGGGGCGATGTATGCTCCAAGCAAATCCCGACGATACCGCATCGTCAAGCGGACCACCACCATCAATCCGGTCAACCCTACCCCCGATCTCTCTGACCTGAGCAACCTCTTGGGTGCGGAAACTGTGCTTGCCGCTTGCATCATCCGCCAAGCCGTTGACGACCTGAAAGAGACCCGTGCAGGCAAACGATTCAACCGCGAGCACCCATGGGCGTCGGATCCGCTCGGCGATTTGCGCGCCTTCTTCGCAAGCGATTGGTTTGTCGCGCTTGCCAGTGGACTGGGGCAAGAGCCCCACGCGCTGCTGAAAAGAATGCAAGCGGTGGACCTGTAAACGTGTAACGCTCTTGACCGTTAGGTATAGTACCCCCACTTACCCCGTCTGTCGCGGACACACCCGTCATCTGTGCTTGCGGATCAAGTCCTATGCGGTTTGATGTTGGAATGAATAGATTCCATCCCGATCCCCCCCGATGACGTTAATGACGTTTGTGACGTTAGTGACGTTAAGTTGGAGAGGGGCGCATAGATGCTTGATCGTCCTCTGCGTCTCCCCACTCTCTCACATACACACACTCACAACACACACCACATATTTGATACAATGGCTACAACAGTTACAACACACTACAATAGTTACAACGGGTTACAACAGATACAATGCTCACACCCCTGATGGCGATAGCCCTCTGCGTGTTGGAGTTGTAGCCCTGGGGAATGGAAACAAAAAAGCGCGCACGGTCGAATTGACCGTGCGCGCTGATGATTGCAAACACAAAACAACGGGCAAGGAATTCGATCATCCTTGCCCGTTCGATTTTTCTTGTACTTGGATTGTCGGCGATCCCGACGACGGACGCCCGCGCTTGCTCTTGTTCGCGAGATACTTTTCAAGCGACGGCGCGAACACAAGCCAGTCATGTCCCTTCTTGATGCCCCTGATTTTCTCTCCGATCAGCAAGCGATTTACATGCGTGGTAGCCACCCCCAGCATTTCCGCCGCTTCACGCGTCGTCACGTACTTGATCAAGTCCTTGTTCATTTCGTCATCTCCCTTGCTAGTCGGCTGGGAGACTGGGCGCATCTGTTTGCGTTGTGACATCGTAAATCCTCGGCGGAACGCTGGCGCGTGAGAGCGCCAACGCGTTCCGCTGTGTACCCTGAAATGGGGCGAGAGGGAGTCGAACCCACACGGAGGAGCACTCCAACGGATTTTAAGTCCGTCGCGGCTGCCATTTCGCCATCGCCCCATTTTCGATTCTCGCGCGCGA
>VGOB01000098.1 GCA_016865935.1 Chloroflexota bacterium
AACGGCGCGACGCCGCTGGAGCCGATCAGTTTTGCCGCGCCCGCGCCGAAGAATGCCAGCGGCACGTCCGCGATCAGTTCGCCGATGATCGAAAGCACGACGGCAGGAATCGCGCCCCACAAAAACGCGGCGACGACCAACGGGAGCGGCTCTTTTTCGTACCGATCGAACCAGCGCAAAGTGAGCGCGTACACAATCGTGGGGACGAGCGTGGCAAGCAAAGAGAAAATCAGCGCGAGGAGGATCACAAATAATTTCCTGTCGGTTATGGCGGATTGGGTGCCTGGGTGTCGCACACTTCGTTGAGATCGCCCAAGAGAATGATGTGAATATTCTTTGCGCGATGCGGAATGATCGCGCAGATCCGACTCACTTCGGCCTGCCCAGGTCCCAGCACAAGTTTGGGTTTACACTCAGGAGTTTCGGTGAACGCCGCGCCAACAATTCCATCGTCGCCCAGCGGAAGAATTTGTAACGAGACAGTGGTGTTCGCCGAAGAAATAATATTGGTCGCCGTGATCACTCCGCTGATTCGATCGTGAATGGGGGGCCACCCGGGTTTGCGATCAAATTCGCCCAGCACAAGTTTGGCGCGCCCTCCCACGTCAACCTCTGTTTTGGGCGCGCGCAGAGGGACAAATTCCACTCCGCGCGGCATCACAAGAGGAGGATTCGGATAAATCCAGATCTCTCCCGCATACCCGTTCATTTTCAAAAACATCGGCTTGCTTTGTTCAGGAATGCTCGCGCGAAAGCAGTAGGAAACGACGGCGTCACCCTGGTATTCGCCTTTCATTCGATAGCCGTGCGGAATCTTCGCCGTGAACGCGATTTCTTCTACTTTCGTGAAAACCGATCCCGTCGTCTTGTATGTATCCGCGTCGTAGGAATTAGTCGTGTCCGTGTACAACTTGACGCCGGTTGTTTTTATTTTCGGCGAAGCATACACATAAGACTTGTTTTCCAGGACAATTTCGATCGAGACCCATTTCCAACCTTTATCGCCGGAAACATCCCTGGGATTCACGCCCGTGATTTCCCAGCGTCCGGGGCTCGGGTTCACGGTTGGAACAGGCGTCGCGTTGATGGCGACTTTGACTGTCACTGGGATCGTGGGTGGACTAGTACACGCCGTACCAAACACGATCAGCGCGACACCCAGCCATTCGGCAAGCAGGAGCCGCGTCAAAGTGATCCGCAATGGCAGCGAAAAACACAAAGCACCGATCCGACGCGCGAGCGCGTCCAAGATCAGGTGCTGGAGAGCTCGACTGTGAATTGCGATGAACGGGCGCAAATGAGACATCCACTCCATCCTTCAGCCGTGAAAGATGTCACACTGAAAAATACATCCGCCACCCGCGGGACCAAGTCAAGCGTTCAAAAACGATGGTAACAAAACCAGATCTAGTACTCGAGTACTATAGCCCTAGTATACCGCGCGATTGAAAAAAGTCAAATTCGATCGCGTCCGATTTCAAGAAAAAATTTTCGGCGCCGTTTTATCCGCGCGCTCGAAAATGAACAGCGCCAGCGCGCCCAGCCCAATCGCCAACCACAAGGTGCAGACGCGCACGAGCAAGGTCGCCGCCGCGGCAATCGGCGCGCTGGCATTGACCAAGAGTTGCAACAGACTCGTCATACTGCCCTCTGTGGTGCCCAAGCCGCCCGGCATAAACGTCGCCGCGCCAAAAAGACTCGCGCTCGCGTAGATAAAGGTCGCGGCAAGCAACACGTCGAGCGTCTCCGGCAGTCCAAAGCCGCGCAAGATCAAGAAGAGCGCGACACATTCGCCGAACCACGCGATCACGGACAGCGCGACCGCGATCGACAGCGGGCGCCAGCGCAGCATCAAGTACGCGCTTTCGTACAGATTTCGCGCGAGGTTGGCGAACCTGCCGATCCCAGGTACGCGCGCCAATAGACCGAGCAATCGTTCCGCGATGGCGCGCGATTGCATCACCGCGATCGCGCCCGTCAACGCGCTCAGCGTGACGATCAGCGCGGGCAATCCCAGCGGAAAAATGCTGACGCCAATCGCCGCGAGCAACGTCATTCCGATCACGTCGGTCAAACGTTCGGCGGCGACGATGGACGCGGAATGACTGATTGGAACGTCGTAATGCGATTTCAGCAGCACCGACTTGAGCAACTCGCCGAGTTTGCCCGGCACCATCGTCAGCGAGAAACCTGCAAGAAAAATCAGCAGACTCGAGAACGGCGGCACAGTGTGGAGGCCGATCACGCGCAAGTAATAATGCCAGCGCAGAAATCGCACGCCGTAGTTGACGAGGACGGCGATCAGTGTAAACGCCAGCCACTGCCAATCCCAGCGCGCCAGCGCGTCGGCAAGTTTGGGCGCGTCCGCGTACAGCGTCAGCGCGAAATAAACCAGCGCGGCGAACGCGAGCGACCAGATTATTTTTGGGCGGAGGTTGGTAAACATCGCGGTTATGATAACACAGGTTCCACGCCGCACCAAACGAAAACAAGAGCCCAGATTTTTGCGCGCCGCGCGCCATCGCGCTATAATGTGCTGTGTCATTGCGAGGAGCGTTCTTTGCGACGAAGCAATCTCCAATTCGCGGCTTGGGGATTGCTTCGCTTCACTCGCAATGACAACCTGGACGGGTACGTCTTCGAGGGAGTCAAAGAATGGGCATTGCATTGATCGTACACGGCGGCGCAGGCGCGATTGAAGAGCACCAAGTCGTACCACACCGCGACGGCGCGCGGCGCGCCGCGCAAATCGGCTGGGAAGTTTTGACGAAAGGCGGCAACGCGCTCGACGCGGTACAAGCGGCGGTGATCGCAATGGAAGACGATCCGGCATTTGACGCGGGCGTCGGATCGTTTTTGGATCGCGACGGAAAGGTGAGTTTGGACGCGAGTCTGATGGACGGACGCACGCTCGACGCAGGCGCGGTCGCGGGTGTCCAGCGCGTCAAAAATCCGATCGCGCTCGCGCGGCGCGTGCTGGAAAGCGAGCATACGTTTTTGATCGCGCGCGGTGCGGAGGAATTCGCGGCAGAAAAAGGAATCGCGTTGATTGAGAACGCGGCATTGCGAACGCCGGAGCAGATCGCGATCTGGGAACAATGCCGCGCGAATCCGCCGGGGAGAGATGGCGCGCGGTACGTTCCACTCCAAGGTTTCGGCACGGTCGGTTGCGTCGCGGTGGATCGCGCGGGCAACATCGCGGCGGGAACTTCGACCGGCGGGATGAAGTTCAAGCGCGTCGGGCGCGTCGGCGATTCTCCGCTGATCGGCGCGGGCGTGTACGCCGACAACGCGCGCGGCGGCGCGTCCTCCACCGGCTGGGGCGAAGCGATCACGCGCGTCGTGCTGGCAAAGTACGCGGTGGACGCGCTGGTAGATGATCGCGATCCGCGCGACATCGCGCGCGCCGCTATCGAACATCTGGCGCGGCGCGTCGGCGGGACCGGCGGGATCATTATCGCTGATGCACGCGGACGAATCGGCTTTGCGTTCAACACGCCGCGAATGGCGCGCGCGTTCATCGTCGAAGGAATGGCGGAAATCGTGGCTGAGTGCTGAACGGAAAAACTAATTCACCAACCCGCGTTGCAACGCCACCGCCACTGCTTCCGCGCGACTCTGCACGTTCAGTTTATCAAAAATGTGACTCAGGTGTGATTTGATCGTGTTCTCGGAAAGATTGAGTTGCGCGGCGATGGCTTTGTTGCTCGCGCCCGAGACCAGGAATCGCAAAACCTCCAACTCGCGTTCTGAAAGGTCCTCCGTATTCTTCTGCCCCGCTACATTCTCCAAGAATCGCGCAGCGACGCCCGGCTCCAATGCCGCGCCGCCTTGCGCGATCGAATGAATCGCGCGCACGAGTTCATCCGGCGATGTGTCTTTGAGCAAGTACCCTTGCGCGCCAGCCGAGAGCGCTGGGATGATGTACTCGTCGGTGTCGTACGTCGTCAGCACGAGAAAGCGCGTGTGCGGCGACTCGGCGCGCACTTGCTTCATTACTTCGATGCCGCTGAAACCGGGCAAGCGCAAATCGAGCAAGGTCACATCCGGCTTTTGTTCGAGAATGACGCGCACCGCGTCCTGACCATTCGCCGCTTCGCCGACAACTTGCAAATCTTTCTCATATCCCAGCATCGAAACGAGTCCGTGCCGCACGACCGGATGATCGTCCACGACGACTAATCGGATCATTGCTCTGCCTCCCGGCGCGGAATCGTCGCGATCACGCATGCGCCACTCTCACTTTGCAGTTCGAGCGTACCGCCGAGCGTGTGGATTCGCTCGCGCATCCCCATTAAGCCAAAGCCACTCGTCACGCCATTTGGCGATTTCAGAATCTCCTCGTCAAATCCGACTCCATCATCGCTCACGCTCAAGCGCACGAACGTCGGCGCGTACTCCAAGACGACTTGAGCGCGCGTCGCGCCGGAATGTTTCGTCACATTGACGAGCGCTTCCTGGCACACCCGCAACAACGCCGATTCTGCGGCGGGCGGCGCTTGCCACACTTGTCCGCGCGCCTCGAACGTCATCGCAATTGTCGCATCGCTTTGGCGCGCGACGATGCCCTGCAACGCATCGCGCAACGTCGCGTGTTCCAGCGTCGGCGAGCGCAAATTCCAAATCGAACGGCGCGCTTCGGCGAGCGCTTCGCGCGCCATCTTTTGCGCGAGCCCGAGATGCTGCGGCGCGTCCGGCGATGCCGCTGCGAGCGCGCGTTCCGCCGCGCCCAGTTGGACGATAACGCCGGTCAAGCCCTGCGCGATCGTATCGTGGATCTCGCGCGCAACACGCGCGCGTTCTTCGAGCATCGCCGCTTCGCGTTCTTGCTTCAGCAACGCGGCAGTTTGAGTTTGCACGCGTTGCTCCAGTTCCGCGCTTAGTTTGCCCAATTCCTCGGCGTGAGCGTGACTCTGTTTCAACGCGCGCTGCAATCCGTTCGCCAGCAAAACGGTCAACGCGGCAACCGACCAAAAGAGTCCGATCCAAAATCCCGCGGAGACAATCGGCAAAGCCGATTCGATGATTGGCGGCGGGGTAACGACAGGACGGACATCGTTCATTTCCAGCCAACTTTGACTCACAATCAGAACGGTCGCCAAGCCAGCCAGACTCACGCTAGCGACGCCATCAATCAACAAGCCCGCCGCGCAGATCGGAAGAATCAACAAGGCGGGCCACATCGTCGTGACGCCATTTTGGAGCGCGCCCCCAGTTGTAAAGAGCGTCCATACGCCGATCAAAATGTACACCGACAAGCGCGAGCGTCCCATCCTCACGAGCATGACCAAGGCGGAGAAAAAGACAACCAAAATAATAATGACGATGAATGGGTTGGGTCCAAGCGGCGGACGTTCGTCGGGGGGCTTGCCCAGCGTAAAATACAAAAACAACCCTGTTGTGAACGCGACGAGGATAGGAAAAACCAGGACGATCGGTATTGTGCGAAGCACAAGTTGACCACGACGTTGAGTTTCGTCAGAGATTGGATTGATCGGATCCGGTGTGTTCATATGTGATCGAATTATACCACTAAATCGGCTGGGATTCATCATCGGTTTGCGCGGTTTGCCGATCACCCATTCAGGTGATCGGCGCGTCATACGATAAGATGCTCGCGAAATCATTCGTTCCCCCGATTACAACGTAGGACAATCGCGATACACTGTGCTGCAGAATACCGCAACAAGGAGTGAAATTCGATGCTGACAAAAATTAGAGCGAATTGGAAATTGATTGGCGGTGTTGTCTTCGTCGTCTTGATGATTGGCGTGGCGCTGGTCATTGCGACTCCACCATCCAATGCGCGCGCGAAACAGACGCAACAAACCGTCGTCGTTCAACGTGGCAACCTGACGGCAACGGTGACCGGCAACGGCACGATCACGGCGGAGAGTACCGTGGACTTGTCGTTTCAGACCAACGGCACAGTGAAACGCGTCCTGGTTCAAGAAGGCGACACCGTTCAAGCAGGTCAAGTGCTCGCCGAGTTGGATGACCGCACGCTGCAAGCCGAAGTCGCATCGGCGCACGCGCGGCTCGCTTCGGCGCAAGCCAAGTTGAAGAAGACGAAACAGGGTGCAACCGATGAGGAGATCGCGTCGGCAAAAGCGTCGCTGCAAAGCGCGCAAGTGGCGCACGATCTCGCGATCAAAGAATCGGAAACGGCGAGTCTCGATTTTGAATCGGCGAAGTTGGCGGTGGAAAAAGCGCAGGTCGCGGTCGGCGTCGCGCAAGCCGCGTACGATCGTATCGGTGGCGCGTCGAATCCGATGATCGGAATGACGCAACAGGCAAAAGAGTTGCAGAGCGCGACGCTCGAATATCAGAGCGCGCTGACCAAGTACAATACGCAACTCAGGACGGTCGAGACGAGCAAGAAATCCAAGGTCGAATCGGCGAAAGCGAACATCGAAAAAGCCAAAGCCGATTTTGCCAAGATGCAAGTCAAAGCGGAAGATGTCGCGATGGATCAGGCAAGCGTCGAGCAAGCCGAACAGTCGCTCAAGCAAGCGCAGATCAATTTGGAGAACGCCGTACTCAAAGCACCATTTGCGGGCGTAGTGACGGCGGTGAATGTCGTGACTGGCGCGCGGACGTCGAACGTTCCTATCGCGGTCAAAATGATGAATGTCAATCCGCTGCATGTCAATCTCAAATTGAGCGAGAACGACGTCGTCAAAGTACAGTCGAATCAACCCGTGAAACTCACCACCGATTCGCTCAAGGAATGGCAAACCGATGGCAAGGTCAGTTATATCGCGCCATTGGGCGAGAGCGCGAGCGGGGTCGTTACGTTCATCGTGCGCGTGGATTTTGTCACGGCGGATCCGCGCGTCAAAGTCGGCATGACTGCGAATCTCGACATTACCACCGCGCACAAGGACAACGTACTCGTCGTTCCCAATACCGCGTTGTTACCCAAAGGGAATGAGCGCATCGTTCAGGTTGTCGGCGCGGATGGCAAAACGAGCGAGGTGGAAGTGCAAACGGGTTTAAGCGATGGCTCGTTCACGGAAATCACTGGCGGCATCGCGGAAGGAACGCGCATCGTCGCCTTCCCCAGTTCTGGGACGGTGCGTTCGAGCATGCCGTTTCCGTAGAGGATTCAAAATGGACACTGCGATTATCGCCATCAACGAGTTATCCAAGACGTATCAAATGGGCACGGTCAAAGTGGACGCGCTGAAGCAAGTCTCGTTCGCTATTTTGCGCGGCGAGTTCGTCGCGATTATGGGCCCGAGCGGCAGCGGCAAAAGTACGCTGATGAATTTGCTCGGCTGTCTGGATACGCCCACGAGCGGGCAGTACCAACTCGATGGAGTCGAGACCGCGCGTTTGAGCGACAACGAATTGGCGCAGGTGCGCGCGCGTAAACTCGGCTTTATCTTTCAGCAGTACAACTTGCTGCCGCGCCAATCCGCGCTGCGCAACGTCGAGATGCCGCTCATCTATCGCGGCGTGAGCGCTCAAGAGCGTCGGCAACGCGCCGAGACCGCGCTGCAAATCGTCGGGATGGACGAACGGACGCATCATCGCCCCAACGAATTGAGCGGCGGACAACAACAGCGCGTCGCGATCGCGCGTGCGCTCGTCGGCAGTCCCGCCGTGATGCTGGCGGACGAACCGACGGGCGCGCTCGACACCACGACGAGCGCGGAGATTATGGGCTTTTTGCAGACGCTGAATCGGGAACAAGGATTGACGGTCATCGTCGTCACGCACGAACGCGACATCGCCGCGTACGCGCAACGTATTCTCACGATGCGCGATGGGCGGTTGGTCAAAGATGAGAGGAATTGAACATGGCAATGGATACAACGAAGCTACTGCCGCCGCTCGACAGCGCGAGCGGTGTGAATTGGCTCGAAGTGACGTGGATGGCATTCGATAGTTTGATGGCGAACAAGGTGCGTTCGGCGTTGACGATGCTCGGCGTGATTATCGGCGTGGCGTCGGTCGTCGCATTGATTGCGATCGGGACAGGCGCCAGCGAATCCATTACTGGGCAGATCACCTCCATCGGCACGAATTTGATGATGGTCATGCCCGGTTCGTCCAGCAATCGCGCGCCGGGAATGTCCACCTCGGCGCGGACGCTGACGCTGGATGACGCCAAAGCAATCGAAGCGCTGAATTTGCCGATTGTCGGTGTCGGGCCTCAATTCGGAATGACCGCGCAAATCGTCGCACCAGCCGCCGATAAGAATGTCACGATCACCGGCGCGGCGGTCGCGGCGCAAACGATCCAAAACTTGACAGTAGCAAACGGTCGTTTTTTCAATGAGGATGAGGTTAAAAGCGCGTCGGCAGTGATTGTGCTGGGCAGCACCGTGGCGAAGGATCTGTTCGGCAAGGGACAAGTTATCGGGCAAAGCGTCCGCATTCGCGATCAAACCTTTCGCGTGATCGGCGTGCTCGAATCAAAAGGTGGCGCTGGCTCGGTGGATGATACGGCAATCGTGCCGATCACGATCGCGCATCAGCGTTTTCCGAACGCGCGCACGCCGGACGGGAATGCCTACGTCGTCTCCAGCATCGCGCTTGCCGTCAAGAACAAAGAGGACGTTGACGCCGTGCAATCGCGCATCGGCATTCTGTTGCGCGAGCGCCATCGTCTGAAAGCCAACGGAAGTGAAGATGACTTTAACATTATGAACCAAGCCTCGATGTTGAGTATGCTCACGACGATCACGACCTTGTTGACGGCGCTGCTTGCCGCGATCGCCGGCATCTCGCTCCTCGTCGGCGGCATCGGCATTATGAACATCATGCTCGTCAGTGTGACGGAACGCACGCGCGAGATTGGGCTGCGGAAAGCGGTCGGCGCGCAGAGCCGCGACATTCTGTTACAGTTCATCTTTGAAGCGATCGCGCTCAGTTTGTCTGGCGGAGTGATCGGCTTGGCGTTGGGAAGCATAGTCGCGTTGCTGGTGACTCTCTCCGGCTTGCTCAGCGCGTCGGTCAGTCTTGGCGCGGCGGCGCTGGCGATGGGGTTCTCCGTCGCGGTGGGTGTCTTCTTCGGCATCTATCCGGCGCGGCGCGCTTCGCGTCTCAATCCGATTGACGCGTTGCGGTACGAGTAGCAGTCTTGCAAATAGAATCACCGCTGGCGCGCATTCATCATTGAAGGGATATTGGAAATCGTGGCGGAGTGCTAGAAAAGACTTCCGAAGTTTGTCAAACTTCGGAAGTCTTGCTTGTAGTTGTCATAAAGTTGGAAATCGGACACCCAAATCGAGTCTTTATCGTAAAGAAATCGAAAAAACTCTTGACTTGTACCTCTTTGCATCGTATAATGACAACTGTGAGACGGGGCTGTCCTGTCTCAATTTTATTGTTATCCGCGAATTTTTATTGGACTATGACGAAAAAGACGAACCGCAAAGATCGCGCTAAATTGTTGAAACGCGTAAAAGATGAACGGCTGAAAGCCAAGTTGACGCCACCGCGCGCCGATTTGGCGAAACGCGCGCGTCCAAGTAAAGCCGCGCGCGCGTTGCGCGCCGCGCTTACCAAACCGCCCGACCCCGCGCTGGAAATGGCGCAACCGGAAGAAGAGCCAACGCTGGTCGAAGAACTGATCACCAAAGGCAAAGATCAGGGCTATCTGACGCAAGACGATGTTTTGTCCGTCTTTCCCGAAGCGGAATCCAATCTCGAACAGCTCGAGGAGTTGTACATCGTTTTGTTCGACGAAGGCATCTCGGTCGTTGAAGCGGAAAAAGCCGGGGCGGACGAAGGCGAGGAATCCGAAACGGCAAAAGCATCGCCGGAAGAATTCGATCTCAGCGCGATTGGAATTGACGATACCGTTTCGCTGTATCTCAAAGAGATTTCGCGCATTCCGCTTTTGAACGCGGCGCAAGAAGTAGAATACGCGCGCGGAATGGAAATCGGCAAGCGCGCGCACTATCGCCTTAACAAGGATCATCTTTCACCGAACGAACGGACGCGCCTGGAAGGCAAGATTCGCGAAGGCGAACTCTATCGCCAAAAACTGATCAAGGCGAATTTTCGGCTCGTCGTTTCGATTGCAAAAAAGTACATCGGGCGCGGCGTCTCGTTTCTCGATCTGATTCAAGAAGGGAATATCGGCTTGATCCGCGCGGTCGAAAAATTCGACCATCATCGCGGCTTCAAGTTCAGCACGTACGCGACGTGGTGGATTCGCCAGGCGATCACGCGCGCGATCGCGGATCAAGGGCGGACGATTCGCGTGCCGGTGCATATGTGCGAGCGGATCAACAAACTGACGCGCGTCTCACGTCAACTCGTGCAAGAACTGGGACGCGAACCGACGAGCGATGAAATCGCGACCGAGTTGAACACGACTTCACGCAAAGTCGAGCGGATCATCAAGATTTCGCAGCGTCCGCTTTCGCTGGAAATGCCGGTGGGCGAAGAACAAGATTCGCATCTCGGTGATTTCATTCCCGACGATTCGACGCTGGGTCCCACGGACGCGGCATCGCACCAACTCTTGCGCGAGCAGATGGAAGACATTCTCACGTCGCTCTCACCGCGCGAAGGGCGCGTGTTGCAATTGCGTTTCGGTTTGAAGGACGGCAAAGCGCACACGCTGGAAGAAGTCGGACGCAAGTTTGGCGTGACGCGCGAACGCATCCGCCAGATCGAAGCGAAAGCGCTACGTAAACTGCGCCATCCGTCACGCTCACGCAAACTGCGCGATTATTTGGAATAAAGACAGACCCGAAGGATTTCCAAAATCCTTCGGGTCTATCATTTCTTGCGCGCTCGCGCGTTACGCCTTGACGATGCACTCGACCGGGCAAACCGCGACGCACTTGGGCGCATCCGCGTGTCCGATACATTCAACGCACGTGTTCGCGTCGATCGTGTAGACCGGATTTCCTTCGGCGATCGAAGTGGTGGGACATTCGGGCAAGCACGCTCCGCAAGCGATGCACTCTTCGGTAATTTTCATTGCCATAGTTGGCACCTCCAGAGAGATAATTTGTATCTATTGTATCGTGATTTTGGGGAATCGTCAAAAATGCGAATCAACCGCAGTGTGTCTAGGGCGCAAAATCCGCAAACGTCTGCCCTTGGAGATAATCGGGAAAAGTATACACGCCCGTAATCTGCAAGTAACACCGGTCGGGGTGCTCATCCCAGCCACGCGCCAAGCCAACTCGAAGATAAACCTGGCTTGTTGCGAGCAGGCGAGTGAGTTCCGCCGCGATCTTTCGTGGCGGTTTGCCGGCGCGGCGTTGCGAATCGCAATAATAGCGCCACGTCAGATCAGTGACCGTCAATCGCCAGGTCGTTTGCGTGGCGTCAACGAATTGCAAACGATATTTCCATTCGCCATCTGCCGTTTCGCAGATAACGTCGGATACTTCGCTGGGTTGAATCGTTCCAAGTGATCGCTTGCCTTGCCCTGCCATAATGTAATGCCCGCGCGTAGAAATAACCGGCACCCCGAAGATCGCGTTAACGCTTGGATCACGCAGGCGTTCAAGGGTTTCGCGTTTTTCCTTTTCGCCCAATCGCTTGATGAAACGAACCGATGCTGGATCATATCGCCAATCTTCCATGTGTGGTGGCTTGGGCGTATGTTCCAACAGATCGTATTCGACAACGGCAAAAGGAAACACAATCGGTTTTTTGTTCGCGCACAGACTGCGCTCGTGAATTCCTGGAGGCGGCAAGACCGGACGCACACAATTGCGTTTGCGATCATAACCTGCCACACAGACCCGTCCTTCTCGCATCCGCGTAACGTCGGTAATCACCAACTCTTTTTTCACAGGTGAATAACCTCCACATTGAGCCACGCTTTGGCTAGTCGCTCGGCAACAAGCCGCCGATGGCATCGTTCCGGTGTTGGTTCGCTACAAAGGAGGCAGGAAACGCGTTCATCAAAATCGGCGCGCTGAAGAATGTCTGGCACGCCGCGTTCATTCATCAGTGCTTCAAACCGCGCTACGTACTGTTGCCAATCTGAACTCTTGCGATAATCTTCCAGAATCTCTTTGGTCGGCGCGAGCTCCGGCGCATAGATGTATTCGCAACTTGCCAAGTTCGCGAGCAAGTACGGTAAATCGTTTTGTTTCGCAAACCCAGACAGTTGTCCATTCGGATTGAGCCGAATGTCCACGAGTCTTTGAACGCCGTGCTGACGCAACAACCCGAAAAAAGTTTCCGCACTTTTCTGGGTGAATCCAATCGTATAGAGTTTCATAAGCCAATCAGCGCCGGTTGCGCGACTTGGGGTTTGTCTACGGATTCACGGATCGAACGCGCGCCAAAAATCGTTCCGTCCCCGCGAATATGCCGCACTTCGACTTCGGGATGATTTTCGATGAGATACTGAGCAATCAAGTGATGACGATGACATTCCGCCGGATTTTCCTCGCTACACATTATTGCGGTCGTATGCTCGTCCGCCATTTCCACCAATCGCTCAATGCCTCGTATGAACCAGGCGCGTTTCATCACTTCGGGATAATCTACCTCGTGCAAAAAATCTACGTTTTCTCCCGGCAGAATTCTGTTTTTGTAACACGCCGGATCGGTTGGGCGACCACCTAAATACTTGCCCGCGTACGCATATTGGATTTCTCGTTGCGCCAAGACGAATTCCAGACTTTCTTTATTGAACTGAGGATTATAGCGGCTGTAGGGCGCTGTCCGAACGTCCACCAACGTAGTGATATTGTTGTCTTCCAAGAGGCGGATAAATTTGTCTATGCTGTGGTTGCTATGACCGATTGTATATAGTTTCATAATCTCTACTCGTCTACCTTGATTATACGATAGAATCGGGGCGGCGTCAATGCAAAACCGGCAGAGCCATTCGACTCTGCCGGTTGCATTTCACTTTTCCTTCGCGCGCTCTTTCAAAATCTCGATCAGCGCGAGCAAGCCATACAGATAACTGCGCCAGCCAAATCCGCACATCATCCCGACGCACACCGGCGTCAGCACCAAGCGATGCCGGAATTCTTCGCGCGCGTGCACGTTCGACAGATGCACTTCGATTGTCGGCAGTTTGACCGCCGAGAGCGCGTCGCGCAGCGCGATCGAATAGTGCGAGTACGCGCCTGGGTTGATGACGATCCCGTCCGCCCAATGGCGCGCGTCGTGAATCGCGTCTACGAGCGCGCCTTCGCTGTTCGATTGAAAGACGCGCAACTCGCAACCGTTTTCTTCCGCGACGCGTTTCATTCGCGCGTTGATCTCATCAAAGCCAATCGTGCCGTAAATTCCCGGCTCGCGCCAACCGAGCAGATTCAGATTGGGTCCGTGCATCAAGAGAATTTTGAACATCGTCAACTCCGAGTTTCAGGTTCAAAGTTCAAGGTTCAAAGTTTAACCTTGAACTTTGAACCTTGAACCTTAAACCGATTTTGCTTCCGCCGTCGCCGGGCGTTCCTCGCGTTGCCAGGGCATCAACTTGTGTTCGATGAATTGCAAGCCGCCGGTAAACAGCGCGCCCAGAATCATAATGACGACCAACCCTGCAAACATCTTCTCGGTCAACAACGTTTGCCACGAAAACCAAATCAAATAGCCCAAGCCGTACTGCGCCGCGACGAATTCCGCCGCGATGATGACGATGAGCGCGGTGCCCAGACTCAGGCGCAATCCGGCGAAAATCACCGGCAGCGCGCCGGGAATGATCACGTGCCAGAACGTCTGCCAGCGATTCGCGCCGTAATTCTTCGCCGCCTCGAAAAAGATTGGCTCGATGTCGCGCACGCCGACCGTCGTGTTGATCAGCACGAGGAAGAACGACGAGATGCCGACGACGACGATCTTGCTCGTCTCACCGATGCCGAAGATCAGCATCACCAGCGGCAGAATCGCGATCTTGGGTAGCACGTACACCGCCGAGACCACCGGGTCGAGCGCGACGCGCACGGTACGATTCATTCCCATCACCACACCCAGCACGATCCCAGGGATCGCGCCGAGAAAGAATCCACCAAAGATGCGGAACAAACTCACCCACAGGTGTCCTTCGCTCAGAATTTTGATCGCGCCGTCCCACCCGTTTTTCGCAATCGCCTCCGGGAGCAGCCACAACTGACCCAGCAATTCGCCTTTGGCGGTCATCGTCCACAGCGCGACCAGAACGGTTGAAGGCGCAGAGAAAAATCGCTCATCCAGCCAGCCGATGCGGACGATCAACTCCCACAGCAACAACAGCAGAATCGGAAAGCCGATGGACAACAACCGGTCGCGCGTTTCGAGATCGAGTTTCATTGCTGTTGCTCCATCGCGCGCTTGACCTCGCCTTGCAATTCTTTCCAAATCGCGTAGGTCAAGCGGCTGAACTCCGGCGTGCCGGTCAATTCGAACGCGCGCGGGCGCGCGAATGGAATCGCGAATTCCGATTTGAAGGTGCCGGGATGCGCGGTCATCAAGATCACGCGGTCGCCCAGAAAAACCGATTCTTCGATGCTGTGCGTGATGTAGACGACGGTTTTGCGCGACGCTTCCCACAAGCGAATCAATTCTTCCTGCAACACCGCGCGCGTCTGCGCGTCCAGCGCGCCGAGCGGTTCGTCCATCAACAAAATTTCGGGATCGTTCGCGAACGCGCGCGCGATACTGACGCGCTGTTTCATTCCGCCCGAAAGTTGATGCGGATAGCAATCGGCAAACTTGGTCAAGCCGACTTTTTTCAACCAGTCGGACGCGATCGCGCGCCGCTCTTTCGGCGCGACGCCGCGCATCTCCAAACCGAACGCGACGTTGTCCGTCACCGTCTTCCACGGAAAAATCGCGTACTCTTGAAAGACGATGCTTTGCAACGGCGCGCCGGATTGACTCGGCACAAGCTGCACTTCGCCGGATGAAACCGGCGTCAAGCCGCCGAGAATTCGCAGAAAAGTGGATTTGCCGCAACCTGATGGACCCACGATGCAAACGAACTCGCCTTCCTGGACTTGCAAATTGAAATTTTTTACCGCCGTCACCACGCGCCCGCGCGACGGAAAAAATTTCGAGACGTTGGTTGTGGTGATTTTGACAGCCATAATTGAAACCAAAAAGATGAAAGATGAAGGATGAAAGATGAAAAGTTTTTCATCCTTCATCCTTCATCCTTTATTTCAACACCTTGACCGCGTTCTCTTGGAACGACGCGTCAATCATCTTGTCCGCCGGGATGACCGTCGTGTAATCCGTCCAACCTTCGGCGCGGAAAACCTCTTCCAGGTTCTTGACGCTGTCGAGATAGATTTTCAGATCAGGGTCAATGAACGGCGGGATGCCGGTCTTGATCGCGTCTTCGGTGGAAGGCGTGTACTTCAAGTACGCCTTGATGTTTTCCGGATCGAGATATTTCGCGCCTTGCATTTCGCGCGCGCCCTTGACCAGCGCGAGCATAAAGCGCTTGGCGACCTCCGGGCGTTCCTTGATGAACTTGCCGGAGTACATCCACACCGTCGTCATCGCGCCCGGCGCCACATCCTGCGCGAGCAAAACGCCGGTGCCATCTTTGACGATCTGATCCGAGAATGGCGGCCCGACGAGCGCGGCGTCAATCGAACCTTGTTTCATTCCGAGCACCAGGTCAGGATTCGCCAGATTGATCGCGCTGATGTCTTTGAACGTCAGACCGACATCGCGCAATGCCTTGGCGACAAAGTACGCGCCGGTCGATCCTGCCGCGCCGGCGATGCCGACTTTCATCCCTTTCAAGTCAGCCACCGTCTTGATCTTGCCGGACTCTTTCAAGTCCTTGCGAACGAGGATGACGGTGGGACCATTTTTCAACGGCTGAATCGCCGCGGACGCGACGATGCGAAAATCCAAGCCCTTGTTAAAGCCGTTGAACGACGCGGCTGCCATTCCCACGCCGCCCACATCGTACTGCCCGGTCGCCAGAAACGGCAACGCATCCGCCGCCGTCGTCACTTTTTGCAGCGTGACTTCGATGTTTTGCTCTTTCATAAAGCCGCGCTCCACCGCGACGTAGAGCGGCGCAAAGTTCGTGATCGCGACGTACGCGACGGTGACCTTGTCCGGCGCGGCGGCTTTGGTCGGCTCCGGCGCCTTGGTTGGCTCCGGCGCTTTGGTCGCGGGCACTGCCGTTGGCGCGACCGTCGGCGCGGGCTTGGGCGGCTCGGGCGCTTTGGTTGGCGGCGCGGCAGTGGGCGCAGGCGTCGGCGCGGGCGCGCACGCGACAATCAGCACGGCGAACGCCAACAGCACGAAAACGAGTACACGTTTGTTCATCTTTTCTCCTCCTGAAAAAATATTTCGGGTGATTGTCACCCTGAGCGAAGCGAAGGGTCTCCATTTCACAATCGCGAGATTCTTCGCTTCGCTCAGAATGACAAATTAGACACGTTCCTCAACTTCTATCTTCGCCCCCAGGTTCTTCACATCACGCAAGAACCCAGGATACGAAACACCGGCGGCTTGCGCATCCGACACATACGTCACACCCTCGGCAATGCAACCGGCAACTGCGAAACTCATCTGGACGCGATGATCCTTGAACGAATCAATCGTCGCGCCGCGTAGTCTTTCGACGCCCTCGAATTCCAAGCCGTCGGCAATTTCCGTCACGCGCGCGCCCATCTGGTTGAGTTGCATCATCGCCGCCAGGCGATCACATTCCTTGTAGCGCAGTTGCGCGGCATTATGAATGCGACTCGTACCTTTGGCAAGCGCAAGCAACACACTCAGAATCGGCACCATATCCGGCGCGTCACCGCAATCTATTTCGATGCCCTGCAAGCGTTTGCCGCCAACGATTTCGATCGCGCGCGCTTTTTCGTCAATCCGCACATCCGCGCCCATCCGTTGCAACGCCGGAACGATTGCCGCTTCGGGATGCACAATCGAAAGATCGATATTTTCGTACCGCAAGCGCGAGCCGCTCAGCGCGGCAAGCGCAAGCCCGAACGACGCAAGCGCGATGTCGCCGGGAATGTGAATCGGCGCCGGACGATACGTTTGCCCGCCCGGCACAAAGTACGTCGCGCGATCCGGCGCCGCGTCGACGCGAATGTTCAGGCGTTTGAGCATATCAATCGTCATCGCGACGTACGACGATTCTTGAATCGCGCCAGTAACGCGCACGGTGACATCGTGTCCGGTAAATGGCGCGAGCAAGATCAAGCCGGTCGTCCATGGCGAAATCAATCCATCCACTTTAACTTGCGCGGGCAGCGTGCGCGGATCGCGATGCTTGACGACGATCGGCGGATGCCCGTCACCGCGCGTGGAAAACGCTTCGATGCCCCAGCGATTGAGCGCGTCGAGGTATTTCTTTTGCGGACGTGAGCGAATCGACGCGTCGCCGGTGAAAACGACCGCGCCAGGGACTGTAGCCGCGAGTCCCATCAAGAATTGAATCGTCGAACCGGAATTGCCGACGTCCAACACATCATCCGGCGTTTGGTACGCGCCGCCGCGCACAATGTAACCATCCGGCGTTTTTGTCAAGCGCGTTCCCAGTTTCGTCAAGCATCGCACCGTAGACATATTGTCGAGCGATTCAGACGTGCCTGTGATCGCGCTCTCACCCTCCGCAAGCGACGAGAGAATGAACGCGCGATGCGTGTGATACTTCGACGGCGGCGCGATCATTGCGCCGGAAAACGATTCCATTTTTTGGATTGCCAAATAACTCATTCAACTTCCTCGACACGCAACAAGGAATACGCGACACGCATCCCGTCTCACGCATCACGTTTCATCTTCCACAACTGCGCGGTGATTTCGATCTGCCCGACGTGTTGCGCGGTATGCGCGACGATATGCATGACACCTTGCCGCACGATCACGGTGCGCGTGCGCGCTTGGCGCGTCTCGTCTAGCATCGCGGGCGTGATCGTCTCCAGAATCTCGCGCGCGAATTCGCGCGCCTCGTCCAGCATTTGCGCGAGCGTACGCGCGTCTTTGCCGCGCGCGCGAAATTCCGCGTCGCGGTCCCGCCGCATATCGCGCTGGGCGATCACCTCGCCCAGGTACCATTTCAGCGAACCGGCGATGTGTGTTGCGATCGCGCCAATCGAATTCATCTCCGCGCCGGGCGCGTAATCTAATCCCGCCGGATCCATCGTTTGGATAATTTGTTTTGCCTGATCGATCAGGTCGTCCAGTTCCGTCAACGCGGTTGCAAGTTCAGGTAGCATTTACTCTCCATCATCCGGCATTTCCAAAATATTGCGTCCCACCTGCTCGCCTTCCCAATCGTGGTACAGCGAGCGATAGCCATTCCACATCATCAGATGATCCACCAACACGAGCGCGGTCATCGCCTCTGCGACCGGCACGACGCGCGGGACAATCGTCGGATCGCGGCGTGTTTCCGCCGAGAGCGTTTCGTTTTGCTGTTTGATCACGTTGACGGTTTGCTGATCGATCGAAATCGTCGAAGTCGGTTTGACCGCGATGCGAAAGACGATGTCGTCGCCGGTGCTGATGCCGCCCAACATTCCGCCGCACCGATTCGTGTGAAAGCGCACGACGCCGTTTTGATCATAGTATGGAATGTCGTTGTTCTCACTGCCGAGTTTGCGCGCCTCTTCGAATCCGTCGCCAAATTCGATGCCGCGCACCGCGCCGATGCTCATCATCGCATGCGCGAGCGACGCGCTCAACTTGTCGAAGACTGGCTCGCCCAAACCTGCCGGCACGCCGCGCGCGATCACTTGCACGACGCCGCCCACCGTATCACCTTGCCGCGCAACTGCGAGCGTCTTTTGGATCATCAACTCACTCGTCTCCACATCGGGACAGCGCGCGACATTCGTCTCCGTGTTCTTGACGATCTCGTCCCAGGTCAAATCGGGACGCGCGCGAATACCGGCGATCTCAATCGTGTATCCGACGACCTGGATTCCTTCACGCGCTAGAATCTTTTTCGCGATAACACCGGCAGCCACGCGGCACGCGGTCTCGCGTCCGCTCGATCTGCCCGCGCCGCGCCAATCGCGGAAACGACCGTACTTGATATGAAACGTGTAATCAGCGTGACCGGGGCGCACGCGCTCCATCACTTTGGCGTACTGCTTGACGTGGAACGGTTTCGTGTCCACGTTGTAAATGATCAATCCGACCGGCGCGCCGGTCGTGTAGCCCTCCATCACCCCCGCGACGATTTGCACGCGATCTTTTTCCTGGCGCGGCGACGTGATCGCGCTCTGCCCGGGACGGCGGCGATCCAAATCGCGCTGGATTTCCGCTTCGGTGATCGGCACGCCGGGCGGCACGCCGTCCACGATGATTTGTAGCGCGGGTCCGTACGATTCGCCCGCCGCCGTCACGCGAAACACGCGACCAAAGGTGTTACCTTGCATTATGTTCTCCCCTGCTCACAAAATTTCAGTGTTATAGAATTCACCGAACAATTCTTGTTCCGATGGTCGGTCATCGGCAATCGGGCGACTGACCCAGGTCACGTTCATATAATGCTTCAAGTGGATATTTTCCGAGGTGATGTTGCCGCCCCAGGTCCCGCAACCCAGACTCGATGTCATCGGCATTCCGTTATTGAACGCGCCGGCATTCGCTTTCGATTGCGGCTGGCGCACCATTATCCGGCTCACCGGCGCGATCAGCGCGAGCCGATGAATGTGATCGTCGTCGAACGAATAGATGCCGCACGAATGTCCCTTGCCGCCCACTTCGAAAAGCTGTTTGACCATTGCGAGCGCGTTCTCAAAACCGCTGTACTTGAAAATGGAAACGACGACGCACAGTTTTTCGCTGGAGAATGGAAACTCTTTGCCAATCCGATCTTCTTTGACGATG
>VGOB01000099.1 GCA_016865935.1 Chloroflexota bacterium
GATACGGTGTACGGCATCGGCGCGCACGGTTTCAGCGAGCACGCGATTGAACAACTTTTCGTCGTCAAGACGCGCGAGCGCGGCAAAGCGATTCCGTACTTGCTTTCGGATGCGGAACATTTGAATCTCGTCGCGCGCGAAATTCCGACTGCTGCGCGCTTGCTCGCGACGAAATTCTGGCCCGGCGCGCTCACGCTCATCGTCCCCGCGTCGGCGCGCGTGCCGAAAATTTTGATCGCGCGCGGCGAGAGCGTTGCGGTGCGCGTGCCGAACAATCGTGTGACGCGCGCGCTGATCGACGCGCTCGGCGTGCCGCTCGCCGCGACGAGCGCGAACCTTTCCGGCGGGGCGGATCCGGCAGACGCGCATCAAGTTCGCGCGCAATTGGACGGACGCCTCCCGCTCATTCTCGACGGCGGCGCGACGCGCGCCAATATTCCCTCCACCGTCGTTGACGTGACGACCGATCCGCCGCGCGTGTTGCGGGTGGGAGTGATCGCGGTGAAAGAGATTGAGCAAGTGCTGGGGAGAGTTGGGTAGTTGAATAGTTGGATAGTTTGTTAGTTGAGGGATAACCAGCCAACAATCTAACTACTCAACTATCTAACTATCCAACTATCTAACCAGCAAACTATGCTGATTGGAATTGACGCCTCCCGCGCCACCGGCGCGCAACCGACCGGAACCGAAATCTACTCGCGCGAATTGATCCGCGCGCTTCTCGCGTTGGATCGCAAAAACGAATATCGCTTGTACACCCGCGAGCGCGTTGCGCCAGATTTTTTCGCTTCAGGCGCAATTCGCAATTCGCAATTCACAATTCGCGCTATCCCGTTTCCGCGCCTCTGGACCCACGCGCGCCTCTCACTCGAAATGTTGACGCGCGCGCCCGATGTGCTGTGGGTACCCGCGCACGTCTTGCCGCTGATTCATCCGCGTCGTTCATTTGTGACGATTCACGATCTAGGGCAAGTCCATTTCCCTAAAGCGCATCCGCCGCTGCAACGCGCGTACCACAACGCGGCAGTCTGGTGGAGCGCGCGCGCGGCGGCGCACCTCTTTGCCGATTCGGAATCGACGCGCGATGATCTCACGCGATTCTTGCGCGTGCCTCACGAAAAAATCTCGGTCGTGTATCCGGCGTACGACGCGCAACTCTATCAGCCGATTCGGGACGCGGCGGTGATCGAAAAGACGCGCGCCAAATATCGCATAGGCAAAGACTATGTCCTGACCATCGGCACGATCCATCCGCGCAAGAATTACGCGCGGCTCATCGAAGCGTTTTGCAAAATGCAAAATGCAAATTGCGAATTGGTCATTGTCGGCAAGCGTGGCTGGTTATCCGAAGAGATTTTTGCGCGCGCGAAAATCTCTAATCTCCAATCTCCAATCTCGATTCTCGATTACGTTCCCGCGTCCGCTCTCCCCGCGCTCATCAGCGGCGCGCGCGTGTTCGCGTTCCCAAGTTTGTACGAAGGGTTCGGCTTGCCGATTCTGGAGGCGCAAGCGTGCGGCACACCGGTTGTCTGTTCGATGACTTCGTCGCTGCCGGAAGCCGCGGGCGACGCCGCGCTCTTTTGCGATCCGCTCGACGTGGACGCGATCGCGGGCGCGCTCCAGCGCGCGTGGACCGACGACGCGTTGCGCGCGAAACTGATCGCGCGCGGATTTGAAAACGTCAAGCGATTTTCGTGGGAGGTCAGCGCGCGGCAACTCTTGCGCGCGTTCGAAGATAGTCACGATGGGTGATTGCCAGAGCGCGCGACTAGCGCGATGATTCCGACGATGTTACGCTGGAAAAGATTTTCGCTTTTGATTTTGCTGACGCTCGGCGCGTGGCGCGCGCCGTCAATCGCGTATGCCGCCGCGTCGCTCGAACTGTACGGCACGTTCAACGCGATGGGTGTGATCGTCACCATTGCCGCGTCCGACGATCCGGATCGCGATGCGACGGCGACGGTCGAGTATCGCGCGAGCGGCGGCGTGTACCGGCAGGGCTTTCCCTTGTCGCGCGTCGCAGATACGCGTTTTGTCGGCAGTCTGTTCTGGCTGACGCCCGGCACATCATACGACGTGCGCGTGACGTTGAGCGATCCGGATGGTGGTTTGCTGAACGGCGTCGTCCTGACAGGCGTGATGACGACGCGCGCGGAAATCGCGATTCCCGTGTCGAGCAATGCGTACTACGTCAGTCCTACCGGCAGTGGTACGACGTGTTCCCTCGCGGCGCCATGCGCGTTGAGCGAGGGGATCAATCGCGCGCAAGCGGGCGACGCGGTGATTTTGCGCGGCGGCGTATATTATCAGGGCGGAATTACCTTGCCGCGTTCCGGCGTGGCGGGCGCGCCGATCGTCATCCGATCGTACTCCGGCGAAACTGCGATCCTTGATGGTAGCGACCCGTCGAATTTCGCGTGGAGCGCGCAAGGCGGCGGAGTGTATCGCGCGACGGTCAACGTTGCCGATGCGCATCTGATCGTCGCGAATGGACAACGCCTGCTGCCGTACACGTCGCTCGCCGATGTGCAAAACCTGGTGTGGGGCGCGCCGGGTTTTTACGCGAGCGGAACGACGGTGTACGCGCGCTTGGCAGGCGATGCAGATCCTAACAGCGCGACGATGGCAATCGCGCGATACAATCACGCGTTTTGGGTCGAACGCAATTACATCTACTTTGTCAACCTGACGTTTCGGCATTACGGGCAGGGCGCGTATGCAAAGGCGATTTACTTCAACAACGCAAACGATAACCTCGTGCAAGGGTGTACGTTCGCGATCAACGATCTGGGGATCGGCATCAAGCGCGATTCGCATCGCAACGTGATCCAGGACAATCTGTTTTACGATACGATTTTCGATTGGAACTGGGATGCGTTCTACGCCGGGATCAACTTGTCGAGCGGCGGAATTCGTTCTTACGATCCGATGACTGGACGCGGCACGATCATTCGGCGCAACACGTTCCACGATTATTTCGACGGCTTGGGGGTGTGTCCCGATACGACTGCCGCGCTGACGAACGAAACGGATGTGTATGAAAACTTGATCTACAACGCGGGCGATGATGGAATCGAAACGGATGGTCAATGTAGCAATGTGCGAATTTGGCGCAATACGATTCACGATGTGTTGATGGGCATCTCGCTCGCGCCCACGTACACCGGACCCACGTACGCGATTCGCAATTTGATTTATCGCACCGGTGTTGGCAACAACTCGTACACCGGCAGTCCGTTCAAATTCAACAGCGGTTACGGCGCCTCGGGCGCGATGTATCTTTTTCACAATACGGCGGACGCCGCATTGGTGGATGTTTCTGGCAACAACAATGGGTTGTACGTCAAGTCGCCCGGCACCTGGGCGCTGATTTACGCGCGCAACAACATTTGGGCAGGCACCGGTTACGCGCTCGAAAATTACAACACGACGCAGCCGATCAATCTGGACTATGATAATTTGTGGCGCGAGACGAGCGGCAATCTCGCGCGCTGGAACAGCGTGAACTACGCAACGCTCGCCGCGTTCGCGACTGCAACCGGACAAGAGGCGCACGGTCGCAACGTCGCCCCCGGCTTTGTGAATCGCGCAAGCGGCGATTACACCTTGTTGCCGGGTAGCGCGCTGATCGACGCGGGCGTTTTGATTCCCGGCATCAACGACGATTATCACGGCAGCGCGCCCGATCTCGGCGCGTTCGAGTACGCGGACGGCGTGCGGTTGTACTTGCCGTTGGTGTCAAAGTAGGCGAGGGCTTTTTGAAACGTCTTATTTTTCTCATTCCGCTTTTGCTCGTGCTTACCGGCTCTACCTTCGCGCCCGGCGCGCGCGTCGATCCGCGCGTGCTTGCCGATACCGCCGATGGCGCGACCACGCGCGTGCTCGTCGTCTTGCGATCGCAGACGAACACCCGCGCGCTCGTCGCCGCCGAACCGAATCGCGCGGCGCGCGGGCGGATCGTTTTTGACGCGCTGCGCCGCGCCGCGAACGCATCGCAACCTGGCGTTCGCGCGCAACTCGACGCGCTGGGCGCGCGTTATCGCGCGTTCACAATCGTCAACGCGTTCGCAGTCGAAGGGAGTCGCGCGGTCGTAGACGCGCTGGCGGCACGCGCGGACGTACTCGCCATCGAGTCGGATCGCGCGTTCCGCGTCGATCTGGAAAACGCGACGCGCGCGCTTGCCGCGCCAAGCGGAATCGAGTGGAATATCGGCAAGATCAACGCGCCGTCAGTGTGGGCGCTGGGTTACACAGGACAGAATATCGTGTATGCGAACGCGGACACCGGTGTGCAGTGGGATCATCCCGCGCTCAAGTCGCACTATCTCGGTTGGAATGGCGCGGCGGATCACAATTTTGCGTGGTGGGATGCGATTCATTCCGATCTCAGCGGCAATGGAACGAACCCGTGCGGCTATAGCATCGCCGCGCCGTGCGATGATCACGGTCACGGCACGCACACCACCGGCATCGGTATCGGCGATGACGGTGCGGGCAATCAGATCGGCGTCGCGCCGGGCGCGCGTTGGATCGCGTGCCGGAATATGGAGCAGGGTTGGGGCAGTCCCAGCACGTATATCGAGTGTTTCGATTTTTTTCTCGCGCCCTGGGATCTCAACAAACAAAATGCTGATCCGGATAAACGACCGGATGTGGTTGGAAATTCATACGGTTGTCCGCCGAGCGAGGGCTGCTCGGCGAATAGTTTGCTTGTGGCGATGGATAATTTGCGCGCGGCAGGAATTTTTATGGCGGTCTCGGCGGGGAATTCCGGATCGAGTTGCGCGACGGTGTACGAGCCACCGGCGATTTACGATTCCGCGATCTCGATCGGCGCGACTGATCAAAACGATGCGATCGCGAGTTTCAGCAGCCGCGGTCCGGTGACGATTGACGGAAGCAATCGGCGCAAGCCCGACCTGGTTGCGCCGGGATCGTCCGTGCGTTCGAGTTATCCGACGAATGCGTACTCGTTCAGTTCCGGCACTTCGATGGCGTCGCCGCACGTTGCGGGCGCGGCGGCGTTGTTGTGGTCGGCGTTTCCATCGTTGCGGCGCAACGTGGACTTGACCGAAGCGGTGTTGGCGACGAGCGCGACGCGCTTGCCGATCGTGCAGTTGTGCGGCGGCGATGGCGCGGGGCAATATCCGAACAACGTGCAAGGGTACGGACGGATTGACGCGCGCGCGGCGTACGATTATTACGCGCGCGTCGGTCCGCCGCCGTACTATTATTACTTTCCGTTCATCACGCATCACTAGCCACATTGGGGGATTGTCACAATCGAATAATTTTCTGATAATGGGGACAAGGTGATGAATGCCTGCGCGCGGTTTCGCGTCGCGCAGGCATTTTATTTTTGCGGGGAGGTTCAGATGAAATTGCGTGTTTTTGTGATACTGGGTCTATCGGCGATGCTGGGTCTTGTTGGCGGCGCGGCGACTACGGCGGCGGATAAAGTCGCGCCGGGCGTCGCGCCCACAATGGCGGTCGCCGCGCGTCCGCAAGCCGTGTTCACGATCTATTTTCCAATCGTGATGAAATCGTCCGGCGCGTTGATCATCGATCATACGATGACGGACATTACGCAGATTCCATCGAGTTACATTGACGCCGCCAAGACGAACCTGCGTTTATCGTATGGGCACACCTCACACGGGAGTCAACTCGTCTCGGGATTGAATTATTGGCGCGGCATTTATCCGTCGTACAATTACAACACGAATGGATCGCTCCAAGCCGGTATTTTGTCGTTACATGATTACACACCCTCGGGTGATTTGGGAAATCCGGATCGAACGACCTGGGCGACGCGCACGCGCACGTACTTGAACGGCGGCACGCCGCCGGGGAACAATCGCAACGGCGTGATGTGGTCGTGGTGCGGACAGGTCAGCAACGCAACCGAAGCGGACATCAACACGTACCTTTCTCTGATGAATCAATTGGAACTGGATTATCCCGGCATTCGCTTTGTCTATATGACCGGACATCTCGCCAGCGATAGTTCTTCGCGCGCAAATACGCACGCGCGTAACAATCAAATTCGCGATTACGTACGCGCGAACGGCAAAGTCCTGTTCGATTTTGCCGACATCGAAAGTTACGATCCGGATGGGAATTATTATCCCAACGATACCGACGCGTGCAATTGGTGTACGACCTGGTGCACCGCGCATCCCGATCAGTGTATTGGCTTGCCGAGTTGCGCGCACTCGCATGGATTCAACTGCAAACGTAAAGGCGCGGCGTTGTGGTGGATGCTGGCGCGGCTGGCAGGGTGGAGCGGTGTGCCGTGAACACGGAGGACGGATGACGGAGGACGGATGACGGATGACCGATGACAGAGGACGAATGACGAATGTTCGTCCTTCGTCTTTCGTCGTTCGTCCTTCGTCGTTCAAGGAGAAACAATGAACAAAACGATACATCTTGTCGCGCTCGTGCTACTGGTCGCGTGCGCGAGCGTGACGCCTACGCCCACGCCAACGCCCGCACCGCCGCCATCGCCAACACCCGCGCCGCGCGTCGAATTCGATCAGAGCCGCGCGTTGGAACACGCGCGGATGCTCGCGCAGACGATTGGCGCGCGCGTCGCCGGATCGGAGAACGTGGCGCGCGCGGGCGATTTCATCGCGCAAGAGTTCGCGCGTTACGGCTACGCGATCGAAACGCAGGCGTTCACGTTCGAAAGTTGGGAAGATCGCGGAACGCGGGTCCAGATCACCGCGCCCGAAACGCGCGCGCTGGAGGCGCGTCCGTTGCAATTGAGTCCGGCGGGCAGTGTCGAAGCGGAACTTGTCGCGGTGAGCGGCGCGGGGAACGAAAGCGATTTTGCGCGCGTGAACGCGCAGGGCAAAATCGCGCTGGTGCAACGCGGCACGCTTTCATTTTCCGACAAAGCGCGCAACGCCGAACGCGCGGGCGCGCTCGCGACGATAGTCTACAACAACGCGCCGGAGCGTTTTGCCGGTACGTTGCGCGAAAAATCCACGCGCCCCGTGCTGGCGATCAGCGGGCGCGAGGGGCAAGCACTGTTGGATTTGTTGGCGCGCAGCGCGGTGAAAATCAAAATCGAAAGCGAGACGCTGATCGCGCTCAAGCCCGCGCGTAACATCATCGCGCTCAAACGCGGCGCGAGCGACAATGTCGTCGTGTTCGGCGCGCATTACGATTCGGTGGAGATCGGCGCGGGCGCAAACGACAACGGATCGGGCGTGGCGGTGTTGCTGGAAACCGCGCGCGCGCTGGCGCAGAAATCGTTCAAGCATACGCTCGTTTTTATCGCGTTCGACGCCGAAGAAATCGGCTTGATCGGCTCGCGGCATTACGTCACCGGATTGACGGACGACGCGCGCAAACAAATCGCCGCGATGATCAATTTCGATATGCTCGGCGGCGGCGCGGGTCCATTGATGTTCGATGGCGAGGGACGCGTGGGCAAACTCGCGCTCGACGCCGCGCGCGAACTTGGGATCGACGCGCGCAGTTTCACGTTGGGCGCGGGATACGGCAGCGATCACGCGTCGTTTCGCAACGCGGGCATTGACGCGGTCTTTTTTATGCGCGAGTACGATTTGTTGCATACGCCGCAAGACACGTTCGATCAGGTGCGCGCGGACTGGCTGGGCGAAGCGGGACGCGTGGCGGTGCGCGTGATCGAGTTGATGGAACGGTGAGAAAAGACCTTCCAGGTCGCTTGCGCGAAAACCTGGGAGGTCTTTTTGCTTTGGATGAATGCCTTTGGGCAAAGCAGGCGAAGGACGCTCAAGCGTCCTTGTGCTGTTCAGCCCTATGGTTGGTAGGGCTTTGTCAGAGTCCCTATTGTGTCATTGCGAGGAGCGTCTTTTGCGACGAAGCAATCCCCAAGCGACTTGAGATTGCTTCGCTCCGCTCGCAATGACACATAGCTGCGATTTTGACAAAACCCTAAATCGTTTGCGACGGGCTTTGATCTGCGCGCGGTTGCGTGGTATAATCGTGGCACAACGGCAGTCGTCTGATGGAGGCAACAATGCTTGATCTGCTGAACTTGCCCGTTTTCGGTTTTCCATTGTGGTTATGGGTGATCGTCGTCGGCGGCGCGATTATCGTCGTCACGATCATCATCGCGCGCAAGATGGAATTTGAAGGCGTCAACCTGACCGCGACGCCGCCATTCGTTACATTTCGTTTCAAGCGCAAGCAGACCCTTCGGGTTTCGGAAAACCCGAAGGGTCTTGCCGCGCCGATCAACCTCACCATCACGGGCGGCGACGCGCAAATCGCGCAAGGCGATGGCGCGCGCCAGATTCAAACGCACGGCGCGCCGTACATCGAACACGCGAAGACTGTGAATCTCGCGCCGCCCGAACGCGCGCCGCGCGGCTCCGCCGCGCCGCCCACGCGCACCAAGCACTATGTCCATCGCGGCAAGATCGAAACTGACGTGCGCGCCGCGCTCGCCCAGCGCGATACGGTTGCCGTCGTCGGCGTCGCGGGGATGGGCGGCATCGGCAAATCGGAGTTGGCGAAGCAGCTGTGGCGCGAACTTGCAGACGCGCAGCGCGTCATTTATCTGGAAGTGCGCGATCGCTCGCTCGCGATCTTGCACGGCGAACTGGCGCGCGCGCTCGGCATTACGTTTCCTCCGACCGCGACCGACGAAAGTCGCGGCGAAATTCTCCGCGCGGTCTTCCACGACCAGCCGCACATCGTCATCTTCGACGACGTGTACCGCGTTTCGATCCCCGCGCTCAAATTTCTCATTCCCCCATCGCCCTCCGCCGCGCTCATCACCTCGCGCCAACGCGAACTGGGCGGCGGTGTGCGCGTGTTCGAACTCGACGTGATGGACGAAACGCAATCGTTCGAACTCTTGCGCGAGGCACATAACCTGGGCGACGTGATCGCGCGCGAAGAGGACGCGGCGCGCGAACTGTGCCGCTTGTGCGGCTATCTCCCGCTCGCGCTCGATATTGCCGCCAGTCGGCTCCGCAAGCAACTCCACTTTTCCGCGACGCCCGTCGCCGCATTCAATCGCGCGCTGGAAAATCGGCTGAAGGAATTGCAGCGCGGCGCGCAACCGACGCGTGACGACAGCATCACCGCGAATATCGCGATCAGTTACGACGCGCTGGACGACGCCGACCGCCGTCGTTTGCGCGCGCTCGCGGTTTTTGCGCCGAGCGGTTTTGCGCCGCGCGCGGCAGGCGCAGTGTGGGGCGAAACGGAAGCGGACGCGTGCGGAAATATCGAGCGATTGCAGGATGAATCGCTCGTGATGAACGCGGAGACGCTGGGGCGTTTCCGTTTGCACGATCTGGTGCGCGATTTTGCGTGGCTGAAATTGAACGAGGTAGGCGCGAGCGAGACAACGAATCGCGCACATTGTGAATTCTTGATCGCGCTGTTTGAGAAACATTCTATGGATGATCTCAGCAACGCGCCTGAAGTTGGCGAGGAGTTAGACAACCTGCGCGCGGCGGTAAAGTGGGCGCGCGAAAAACGCGATGGCGAAATGCTCGCGCGTTTGGCAACTACGCCGCGCAATTGGCTCTACAATATTTTTCGCGCGTGGGATGATTGGCTGGGATGGCTGAACGACGCGTTGCGTGTAGGCAAGGACTATGATCCGCGTCTGAAAGCAAACGTGCTGAAAGCGATTGGCGACGTGCAACAATTTCGCGATGAACGCGACGCCGCGCTGGAAAGTTACGCGCACGCGCTCGCCCTCTTTCGCTCCGTCGGTGACCGCTTGGGCGAAGCGAACGTGCTGCAAGCGATTGGCGACGTGCAACAATTTCGCAAAGACAATGACGCCGCGCTGGAAAGTTACGCGCACGCGCTCGCCCTCTTTCGCAGCGTCGGTGCCCGCTTGGGCGAAGCGAACGTGCTGCAAGCGATTGGCGACGTGCAACAATTTCGCGATGAACGCGACGCCGCGCTGGAAAGTTACGCGCACGCGCTCGCCCTCTTTCGCAGCGTCGGTGCCCGCTTGGGCGAAGCGAACGTGTACCTTTCGCTCGGCGGAATTCTGCGCGTCGAAAAGAAATTCGATCAGGCGCGTGAGAATTTTCGATCTGCGCTGGCAAGTTATCAAACGATTGGCGATTTGTACAGTCAGGCGCGCGCACTCTACCGTCTGGGTGATTGCGATGCGGATGAAGCCAAATGGCGCGACGCGGTTGTTGCATATCGTCAAGCCGCGCAAATCTGGAATGATTTGGGAATGACGAACTTGGTAGACGAAATCCTGAGACCGCGCATTGAGAACGCGGAAAAGAACATCGCGTGACACCAGACCTTCCAGGTCGCTTGCGCGAAAACCTGGAAGGTCTTTTTGAGATGGAACTCTTTTCCCTCGCGCAGCGTCTATTAGACGACAAAAGGCAGAGGTCGGGGGTCAGGGATCAGAGGTCAGAGAATATCTTCATCCTTCATCCTTCATCTTTCATCCCTCATCCTTCCGCCTTCATCCTTCAGAAAAAGGAGTTCCCCAATGAAAACCAAACTGCTTGCCGCGCTCGCTTTCGCGGTTTTCGTCTCTTTCGCGAGTTTCGCGATCCAAGATTTCACGCGCCAAACGCCTGCCGCCTCCGCGGACGGACTCGTCATCGTGCAATGCCCGCCGGCCGTGTTGCCGCCGCGCGCAGAAGTCGCCTGCACGATGGACGCCAAAATTTGTCCCGATGGCACTGCGGTTGGGCGCGTGCCGCCGTCGTGCGAGTTTGCGCCGTGTCCGTCCCCCGGCGCGCCGCCGCGCCCGCCCGTCCCGCCCATCCGGCGCGATTGCGCGACGTACCTCGCAGTTAAAAATCACAATGTCACCGTGACGATTGACAACCAGATCGCGCGCACGCGCGTCGATCAGACGTTTCTCAACGACAGCACGTACGCGCTCGAAGGGACGTACATTTTCCCGCTGCCGGACGACGCGACGATCAGCGAATTCTCGATGTGGGTGGACGGCAAGCGGATCGAGGGCAGGGTGCTGAACAAGAACGAAGCGCGCCAGATTTACGAAAGCATCGTTCGCAGTCAGCGCGATCCCGCGCTGCTCGAGTACGTCGGGCGCAACGCGTTTCAAGCGCGCATCTTTCCGATTCCACCGCAATCGGGAAAACGCGTCGAGATCGAGTACTCGCAAATCCTCAAAGCCGAAAGCGGACTCGTTCGCTACGTCTATCCATTGAACACCGAAAAGTTTTCACCCAAGCCGCTGAAAAACGTTTCGGTCACCGCGTCCGTCAAATCGAACGCGGCGATCAAGGCGATCTACTCGCCGTCGCACAACGTCAGCGTCACGCGCCGCGGCGAGTACGAAGCGCGCGTCGGTTACGAAGACGCAAACGTCAAGCCCGATCGCGATTTCGTGCTGTACTATTCAGTTACACAAGACGCAATCGGACTGAATCTGATTTCGTACAAACAAACCAACGAGGATGGATTCTTCGTGATGCTCGTCGCGCCCAAAGTCGAAGTGGACGCGCGGCAAGTGATCGCCAAAGATGTGATCCTCGTTCTCGATGTCTCCGGCTCGATGCAAGGCGCGAAGATCGATCAAGCCAAACGCGCGCTCGGCTACATTCTCGATCAACTCAATTCGAACGATCGCTTTAACATCATCATCTTCAGCACTGGCACACAGGCGTACGCGTCCGGTTTGCGTCCCGCGTCCGCGCGCGAAGACGGGCGCAACTTTGTGTCGCGCATCCGCGCGGAGGGCTCCACCGACATCAACCGCGCGCTCTTGGAAGCGATGCAGATGGCTGACCCTTCGACTTCGCTCAGGGCGGAACGCCCGACCATTGTCATCTTTTTGACTGACGGCTTGCCGACGACGGGCGAAACGAACGCGCAAAAAATAATTGCCAACGTCACGAACAACGCGCCGAAAAATGTCCGGCTCTTCACCTTCGGCGTCGGCGATGATGTGAACACGATCCTGCTCGATTCGCTCGCGGAAAAATTGCGCGGCGCGAGCGGTTACGTGCGTCCGAACGAAAAGATTGACGAGATCGTTTCCGCGTTCTACGCCAAAGTTTCGACGCCGGTGCTTTCCGATCTTGCGCTTGATTGGGGCGGTGTCAACGTCTACGATGTGTATCCGTACCCGTTGCCGGATCTTTTTGCCGGGACGCAGTTGGTCGTCGCCGGACGTTACCGCAACAGCGGCGCGACGACGATCACGCTCAAGGGCAACGTCAACAATTCTCCGCAATCGTTTCGCTATGGCGATGTGACACTGCGCGCGTCCGGCGGCGGTGCTGAGTATGTCGAAGCATCGATTCCGCGCTTGTGGGCGACGCGCAAGATCGGCTATTTGCTCAACGAGATTCGCTTGCGCGGCGAATCGCGCGAGATCGTCAACGAGATCGTCGCGCTCGCGGTGCGCTACGGCATCGTCACGCCGTACACATCGTTCCTCGTGGACGAACGCAAGGACGTTTTGACCGAGAGCGGTCGCGCGAAAATTGCTGCCGAACCGACCAAAGCACCTGCGCCGGTTTCCGGGGCTGGCGCGGTGCAACAGAGCATTGATCAAAGCCAGATGCGCGGCGCGAATGTCGCGCCTGCCGCGCCAACTGCCGCACCCAAGCCCGGCGGTTCCGGCGTGACGACAAGTTCTGCCGCGCCGGTGCAAGCCGTCGGCAACAAGACGTTCTTGTTCCGCAACGACGTGTGGACGGATACACAATTCGATCCATCGAAGATGACGACGAAGAAAATCGAATTTGGCAGCGACGCATACTTTGCGCTCAGCGCGAACAATCCGGACTGGGGCAAGTACCTTGCGCTCGGCGCGCGCGTGATCGTCGTGCTGGACGGCGTGGCGTACGAGATCACGGATACCGGCGTCGGCGCGACCTCACCCCCTACCCCTCTCCTCACAGGAGAGGGGCGAAGGGGAGAGGTGACGCCCGCGCCGACCGCTCTTCCAACCCCTCCCCCACCGGGGGAGGGGCGGAGGGGCGCGATCACGCCCACGCCGATTCACAGCGCGCGCGTGATTACGCCGAGTCTGCCGTCGAACGGCGCGTCCAAGCCGGATTCGACGATGACCTTGTTGCTCGGCGGCGGACTGCTGGGCGGCGCGTTACTCGTAACGGCGGGTGTCGTCGCATTCCTCGCGTTGCGGAAATGAATGTTGCGTAAGGGCGCAATTCAATTGCGCCCCTACAAAGCCAACCGACACGCGTTTGCCAACTCTCCTACAATCAGATATAATCGCCTCATTCTGTTTGGGGAGGCGAAATGGAAAATCAGAAACCGGCGCGCGGCGCATCGTCGAGTGTTGCCGCGCGGACTCGATCAAAGCGCGCGCGCAATGTCTCGTTATGGGTTTCTAATTTGATTATGCTCGCGCTCGGCATCGTGATCGGTTTTACCGGACATTGGTTGTGGACCTCGGCGATGCCCAGCACGCCCGCATCGCCGCTGGATGCGCTGGTGAAGAACACGCGGCATTTCAAGGGGAGCGCGAACGCGCCGGTGACGATCATCGAGATCAGCGATTTTCAGTGACCGTACTGCGGCAAGTTCGCGGCTGGCGCGGCGCGCCAGATTGATGAAGTGTACGTCAAGTCCGGCATCGTGCGGTACGGCTATCAACATATGGCTTTTCTGGGACCCGAGTCGCGCTGGGCGGCGGAAGCGAGTGAGTGCGCGGCGGAGCAGGGGCGGTTCTGGGAGTATCACGATCGATTGTTCGCGAGCCAGGGCAGCGCGGGCGTGTTCGGCAAAGACAATCTGAAAAAATTTGCAGCCGACCTGCGATTGGATACGACGAAATTCAATACCTGCCTCGATTCCGGCAAGTTTGCCTCACTCGTGGACAAGGAAACGACAAATTTGCAATCGCTCGGCGTGGAAAGCACGCCTACTTTTCTGATCAACGGTCAGCCGTTGGCTGGCGCGCAACCCTTTGAGGTTTTTCAAAAAGCGATTGAAACGGAACGCGCAAAGAAGAAATAAAAAAAAAGACCTGACAGGTTGTCACAAACCTGCCAGGTCTTTTTTATCGAATTACTTTGTGGATCAACGCGAGCGGCGGCGGTGCGCTTGCGCTGAACTCGACGGCGGCAAGCAGGCGCGTGCGCGCCGCATCGAATTGCGCGCGGTCGTTCGCGTGCAAGGTGAACAATGGCTCGCCGCGCGTGACGCGCGCGCCCACCTTGCGCGCGAACACGACGCCGACCGCGTGATCGATCGCGTCCCCTTTTTTGGCGCGCCCGCCGCCCAAATCCACCACCGTCAACCCGACTTCTTCCGCGTCAATCCCGGCGATGAACCCGGTGCGCGGCGCGGCAATCGTTTCGACGATGTGCGCGTGCGGCAGGATCGTGTAATCGTCGTCGTCCACGATTTTCGCGCGCGGCGTCAACGAGTAATCTGCGACGATGTGATCGGCGCGCGCTTGCGCGTCGATCCACGCGCCGAATTTTTGGAGCGCGCGCCCATCCGCGAGCGCGGCGTTCAAACGCGCGCGCGCGTCGGTGTCGTCGCGCGCCGCGCCCGCGAGCAATAGCATTTCTGCCGCCACCGCCAAACAATGCTCGACGAAATCGGCAGGACCGCGTCCCTTGAGCGTTTCCAGCGCTTCGATCACTTCGAGCGCGTTGCCCACCGCATTGCCGAGCGGCTGGTTCATATCGCTGATCACGGCGGCGACTCGGCGTCCCACGCCATGCCCGATCTGCACCATCAATTCCGCCAGCGCGGTCGCTTCGGCTTCGGTCTTCATAAACGCGCCGCGTCCTACTTTGACATCCAGTACGATGATGTGCGCGCCCGCCGCGATCTTTTTGCTCATAATCGAACTGGCGATCAACGGAAGCGAACTGACGGTGCCGGTGACGTCGCGCAGCGCGTAGAACTTTCCATCGGCGGGTGCGAGATCGTGCGTTTGTCCGCTGACGACGATCCCGTGGTCGTGTAACTGCGTGAGAAATTCTTCCGTGTCCAGATCGGCGCGAAAGCCGGGAATGGCTTCCAGTTTGTCGAGCGTGCCGCCGGAAAATCCCAGCCCGCGCCCGGACATTTTGCCGACCGGCAGACCCAGGGACGCGACGAGCGGCGCGACGACGAGCGTCGTTTTATCGCCGACGCCGCCGCTGGAATGTTTGTCGAAGACGCGCGGCGCGATCGGAGTGAGATCCAAAATCTCGCCCGAGTGCGCCATCGCAAGCGTGAGCGCGGTCGTTTCCTCGTTCGTCATTCCGCGCCAGTAGACCGCCATCGCCCACGCCGCGGCTTGATAATCCGCGATCTCGCCGCGCGTAAAGCCCTGCACGAAAAAATCAATTTCCTCGCGCGTCAGAGTTCCGCCATCGCGCTTTTTGGTGATGATGTCTACGGCTCGCATAATTCCTCAGTGGACAGTGGACAGTGGTCAGTGGACAGTGAATAGAATATCTAATCACTGCCCACCCTCCACTGACCACTGTCAATACGCGCCTCGCGCCAACAACACCGTCGGGACCGTCTTGAGCATAATGTTCAAATCCATCCAGGGCGACCAGTTTTCGATGTAATAAATATCGAGCATCGCGGTTTCGTCGAACGTCAAATCACTGCGACCGCTGACCTGGGACAAACCCGTGATCCCAGGTCGCACGTCCAAACGCCGCTTGTGCCATTCTTGATATTGTTCCACTTCTTCCGGCGTGGGCGGGCGCGGACCGACGATGCTCATTTCGCCGCGCAAGACGTTGAGCAATTGCGGCAACTCGTCCAGACTCATTCGCCGGATCCAGCGACCGACGCGCGTGCGGCGCGGATCGTCGCGGATTTTGAAGAGCGGGCCCGTCGCTTCGTTCAACCCGTTGAGCGCGGCTTGTTCTTTTTCCGCGCCCTGCCGCATCGAGCGGAATTTGTGTGTGACGAATTCGTGCCCGTACTGCCCGATGCGTTTTTGCGTGAAGATGATCGTGCCCGGCGAATCGAGCCGGATCAGAATCGCGATGACAAGCATGATCGGCGCGGCGATCAAGAAAAGGAGCGAGCCAAAAAACAGATCCATCAAGCGCTTGATGACGGCATCCACCATTCCCAATTGCGGCTCGCGGATCGCGATCAGGGGAATTCCGCCTACGTCGTCAATGGTGACGCGGCTGAGCGAGAGTTGAAACAGATCGGGCACGAGCTTGGCGGTCAGGTTGTAGCGTTGGCACAAGTTCATAATGCGCGTGATCTTGTCGCGCGCGATCCAAGGGAGCGTGACAATCACTTCGTTGACGGCGAGTTCTTTCAGCAAGCGCGGCAATTGTTCGGTGCCGCCCAGCGCTTGAAAGCGTCCGATGTCGGTTTGATTTTTCTCCGGATCGTCGTCTACAAAGCCGACGACTTGATACGCCAGTTCGGGTTGCGCGACGATGTTCCGCATCAGCGCGCGTCCGGCTTCGCCCGCGCCGACGATCAGCACGCGATCCACGCCGATGCCGCGCTGGCGCAAGCGCGCGCGCGCGACGCGCCGGACGATCCGTTCGATTGCCAGCAAGACGACGATCAGCAGCGCGGCGTAGACGTACATCGCGCGCGAAAAAACGAGCGGGCGCCAAAAGAAGGTGATCGCCATAATCAGCAGAATCGCCGTCGTGGTGCCGTTGAGCAGGGTGTACAGTTCGTCCAAAAAAGAGCGCCCGCGCATCGGCTTGTACAATCCCTCAAAACGGAAAATGCCGAGGGTGACAAACGTCAACGCGATTGCAAGCGGGACGTACGCGCTGTACGGGTGATAGAAAAATCCTTCACCGGTCGTGCCGGGCGCGAGCTCCAATTCGTAACGAATGTACCACGCGATCCAGATCGCCAGGTTGATCAGCGCGGCGTCCGCGCCGATCTGGACGAGAAGCCATTTCCAACTACCGCGCGGCATACGCTACTCCTGTTTCTGGTTTTGCCAAGCGCGCGCGATACAACTCGGTCGTCGCGCGCGCCGCGCGCGCCCACGAAAACCGGGCGGCTTGAGCCAATCCGCGCGCGATCATTTGCGCGCGCAGCGCGTCGTCGGTCAGCGCGCGAACGAGCGCGTCGGTCAGCGCGGCGTCGTCGGTCGGCGACACTTGCAACGCGGCATCGCCCACCACTTCGGGCAATGACGCCGCGTTCGAGGTGACGACGGGAATGCCGGATGCCATCGCGTCGAGCGGCGGCATTCCAAATCCTTCGTACAGCGACGGGTAGACGAACAGGTCGGCGGCTTGGTACCAGCGCGGCAATTCGGCTTGCGGAATGTACCCGGCGAAAATAATTTCGCGCGCGATATTTTCCTGCGCGATTGCTTCGTCCACCTCCGCGTACTTCCAGCCGCGCGCGCCGATCAGCGCGAGTTGGTGCGGCAAGCGCGCCGCGCGCTTGGCGCGCGCAAACGCGCGAATCAGACGCGCGACGTTTTTGCGCGGCTCGAGCGTGCCGACGTAGAGGATCAGTTTGTCCGGCACGCCGCGCGCCGCGCGCCACGCGTCGAGCGCGGCGCGGTCGGTGGCGGGCGCGAACGCGGCGTCTGTGCCGCAGTAGATCACGCTGACGCGTTCCGGCGCCGCGCCAAACAGATCGATCAGATCGCGTTTGGCGCTTTGGGAAATCGTAATGAGGTGGCTCGCGCGCTGAACGGCTTGGCGCGTCGCCCACGTTAAATAAATTCGATTCAGGGAGTTGAAAGAATCGGGATAGCGCATAAAACTCAAATCGTAAATGGTCGCCAGCCAGGGAATCGAAATCACTGCCGGTCCGGCGAACGCGAGCGCGTGCAAGAGATCGATCCGCGCGCGGTGCAGTTCAAGCGGCTGGATCAATTGTTCCCAGAAAATTCGGGCGATGGGTTGGTGCGTTGGCAAACGCGAACGCGCCAGCGCACAATTTGAAAAATGCGCGCGCGGATCGCTGAGGAATACGGTGTACTCTAAATCGGGCGACGGTTCGAGGTGCTGGACGAGATGATGAATGTACCAACTGATGCCCGCGCTGCGATAGTTGCCGGCGAGATTCAAAAGGTGTGCGTTGAGTCCGATGCGTTTGATTGACACGCTCACATTATAGCACAAGAATTGAATAGTTGGATAGTTTGATAGTTGGTTGGTTTGTCTAGCGATCCAACTATCCAACTATTCAACCATCCAACTATCCAACTAATAAACGATAAACCCGATACGTATCCTCTGCAATACGTGCGTGCGTGAAATGCGCGAGCACGCGCGCACGTCCGCGCGCCCCCAGTTCGGCGCGCCGCGCCGGATCGTCGCGCAGCGCGATCAGATGCGCGCGCAACGCGTCCGCGTCTTCTTCGCGAAAGAGCAACCCGGCATCTCCGATCACGTTGGGAATTTCGCCGCAATCCGATCCGACGACCGGCACGCCGGACGCCATTGCTTCGATCAGCGCGCGCCCGAATTGTTCTTTCCAGTTGGGCCGCGTGCGCGACGGCATCACCAGCGCGTCGATCTGCGCGTAGTACGCCGGCATTTCGGCGGATGGGCGCGGCGCGTCAAACTGCACGCGCGCGGCGATCCCCAGCTCGCGCGCGAGCGATTCGAGGCGTGCCTGCGCCGGACCACTGCCGAGCAAATGCACGCGCCAGTCGCCGGACAAGCCCGCGACGGCGCGCAACAAAACGTCAATCCCTTTTTCTTCGACCAGGCGTCCGACGCCGGAGCCGATGCGAAATGGGCGATTGGGTGATTGGGCGAGCGGGCGTGGCGCAAACGAGTCTGGGTCAACGCCGAATTGTGGGAGCACTTGAACCGCGCCGCGATAATTCTTTGCGCGCAAAACCTGGACGGCTTGTGCGTTCCCGGCAATCGCGTAATCGCTGTGACGCAAGACGTACGTTTCCATCAGCGAAAACGGCGGCGGATAGCGGCGCAAAATATTTTGCCAGGTGAAGAAAAGCGCGCGCGCGCCAACGCGGCGCGCCGCGACGAGCGCGTGAAATGTTGCCAGGTTGTACGGCTCCTCGTCAATGTGAACCAGGTCGGGGCGAATCTGCCGAAGAAGATTGGGCAAGGTTGGATAATAGTGCCAGTGAAATTGCCCGTTGAATCGCATCGGCGCGACGCGCAAGGTGTAATCGCGCGTATGCGCGCGTTCCAGCGGAATGACGCCGCGTTCGTCGCGCCAGAACGGCGGAACGACCACGGTCAATTCGAGATCGGAATGGCGCGCAAGTTCTTCTATTTTTTTTTGATATTGCCCGACGACGAGGGCTTTGCTGAGCATCACGACGCGCATAGTGGAATGACAAATGAACAAATGAGCAAATGACAAATGAGCAAATGAACAAATGACAAATGACAAATGACTTTTAACTTTTAACTTTGAACTTTGAACTTGCATACGCC
>VGOB01000100.1 GCA_016865935.1 Chloroflexota bacterium
CAATTTGTACACCAAGTAGATCAGCGCGACCAACAGACTACCGACACCGATCATAAAGCCCGTGATCGTCGCCAGGCGCAGCGGCACTTTGGAGTAACTCGTCATTCCCAGCATTGCCATATCGTACAACGTGTAAAAATTATTTTTGGTGATGCCGCGTTGGCGCTTGGGTTGCGTGTACTCGATCCGCGCGCTCTCGAATCCGATTTCGGCGATCATCCCGCGAAAGTACGGATAAGGGTCGTCCATCTCGCGCAGAATATCAATCACCACACGATCGTACAAACCAAAGCCGGTGAACTGCTGGACCAGTTCGACATCCGAGAGCGCACGCAAAACATCGTAATACATTTTGCGAATCCAAAACATCCCGCGCGCTTCCTCGCTTCGCTTTTTGACGCCCAGCACCACCTTGTATCCCTCTTCCCATTTGTGGACGAAATCTGCGATGAGGCGCGGCGGGTCTTGCAAATCGGCGACGATCGCAATTGCGGCATCGCCTTTGGCTTGGAGCAGCGCGTGGCACGCCGACCGCACGTGGCCGAAATTGCGCGTGTTGACGATAACTTTGACGCGCGGATCGTTCTGCGCGATCTCGCGCAAGACCGCGACGGTTTGATCACGCGAGGCGTTGTCAATGAAAATGTGCTCGTACGTGTAGCCCGGCAAACGCTCCACCACTTGCTTGACCTGTTCATACAGCTCGCGCACATTTTCTTCTTCGTTGTAACAACCGGTGACGATGCTGAGTAATTTCATAGGTGTCTCCTTGCAGAGGCGACCGACGACCGACGACCGCCAGCTATTCTACACGCGGCGCGCCGGGTTGAGCGGCGAGCCGCCACACGCCGAGCAAGCCCCACACCGTGACGACCGCATAGTTCGACGCTTGCATAATCAGAATGAACGTGAACGCTTGACTGCGCGACAATCCAAACAGCGGCAAAAGCGTGACGGCGACAAATTGATACGTCCCGATGTAACCCGGCGTGGATGGGATCGCGCTCGCCAAGCCGAGCGATGCCAACAAGAGCAACGCTTGAAAAAGATCCAACGGCAAATTCAATGCGCGCGCCGCCAGCATTGTGCCGCACGCGTCCATCACCCACAGCGCACCGGTCAATCCGGAAAAACTGAGCGCGCGGCGCTGATCGTGCAACGAACTCAAACCGGTCACGAATCTTTCAAAAATTTCCGCGCCGCGTCGCCGCCACGTTTCCGGCGCGGGCGCGCGCATCCAAATCGAACGCGCAGGACGCGCCAAGCGCGAACTCGCGCCAATCGCCACCACGCCGAGCGCGGCGACGATCAACAGCGGCGGGAGCGCGCGCCACAACTCGTTCGCCTGACTGCCGATCAAGAAAATCGCAGCGAATCCGAACAACAACAGCGCGACGACATCCATCACGCGTTCGGTGAGCGCGGTCGCCAGGACAAAACTACTGCTGATGCCACAGCGTCGTCCCAGCGCCGCCGAGCGAATCAACTCCCCGGCACGCGCGGGCAGAAAATTGTTTCCCAAATAACCAATCATCGTCGCCCAGAAAACGAGGCGCGCCGGCACCCAGCGTTCTGCGCTGAGTAAAATGCGCCAGCGCAAACCGCGCAGAAAATAGACGCCGCTCGCAATCGCCGCGCCCGCGATGAGAAATTCGATCTGCGCGTCCCGGGCGGTGTCCCACACTTCTTGCCAATCAATGCCGCGCAGCGCGAGCAACAAGAACACGCCGGAAAATAAAATTGCGACGAGCAACGAGCCGCGAACGTTTCGCATCACTTGGGTTCTCGCGCCGGATCGCCGCACAGGTACACGCCCACCCACGCGTGATGCCAGTATGGAATGATTCCCGCCACCATACAATCGCGCGCATACACGCGCATCCGGCGATCCGCCGCGCGTTCGTCCGGCGGGCTGGCATAATCGTAATACGGAGAGACGAGCCACGCGCGCCGATGCGAAATTTTTTCCAACGCCGCGCGCGGAATCGCAAGCTTGGCTTGATCGATCATTCCCCTACCGCCCGCCAATTCCTGCTCATCTATAACATAATGCGGCTTGTCCGGCAAATAGTACGAAAACAAAACAGCAGTCATTTCGTTCGCGTGATAAATCACATCGCCCGATTGCCAGCCCTCCTCGATCACCTGGACGACCTGCGCCAAATTCCCGCCGCGATCTTTCGGCGACCAAAGCGCGAGTCCGGCGACGAACGCGCCAATCCAAAGAACCGGCAAAATCGCGTGATACAATTTTGGACGATGCGGGATCAGCGCAGCGGCAAGCCACAGCATCAGCGGCGGAAGCAGAACGGAAGTGGAGCGATAGTGCAACGCATTGCGAAAGAGAAAATTGCTCGCGAGGAACAACACGAACGGCATCCAAAAAATGTACGCGGGCATCCACAATGATTCCATCACACGCGTCGCGTCTTTTTTCACAAGCGCAACGGTTTGCAGGATCAGCGCGGTAACAATCGTGACGAAGAACAGCAAGATCGGCACAACCGATCCACCCAAGCGCGATGCCGTCGAAGCGAAAAGATCGAACACAAAGTTGAAGGTCAACGCTTGCCACGTCAACGGCTCGATCCAAGGGATCGCCTGTCCGGATTGCGTCAGCAGAATCGGCGCCCAGGGTAACCACGCGAGCAACGCCACCGCGCCTGCCACGACAATCGCGCGCCAATCGCGCGGATGCACGATCAGCGCGAACAAACCAAGCGACAGGAGATAAAAGATCGCGGTGTTATGCAGCCACAACAGCAATCCCATCACCGCTGCGAGACCCAGGTACTTGCCTTGCCGCGCCCACAGAATGCCGAGCAAGTACAGCAAGCTCATCACCGCGTACATCCGCGCTTCTTGCGCCAGCCAAAGTTGGTATGGCGATAGCGCGAGCAGAGCCAAACCGAAGATCGCTTGCGCGCGCGTGAAATGAAATTCCTGGGTTAGTTTCCAGAAGACGACCAGGGTCAAAACGCTGACGATGAACGGCGCGAGACGGAACGCGAAATCATTTTCGCCGAACGCGCGAGTCATAACCCAGATGACGATTTCCCAACCGGGCGGGCTGATGTTTGTCCGCAGTGCGCCGATCATTTCCAACAGATCAAAACGCGCCATCACCACGCTGTACGCTTCGTCGTACCACAGCGAACCGCCCGACAGCCCGGCCCAACGCAATGCAATTCCGGCGGCGCAAAGAATGAGCTCCCAGGGAAAAGGTTCAGCGGCGCGACGCGCGCGCGCGATTTTCTCACGCGTTTGCGAGATCAAATCCATCTGAACCACTCCAACTTGCGCGCGAAATAAATCACAAGAATTCCCGCCACCAAAACGATTGACACGCCCGAAATCCAGTCGCACACTTGTTGATACAATGGCAACGCCCAATCGGGCTGGCGGTGCGCGACAAAATCCATCATTCGCGCCTTGTCTTCTACCCGGATACGTTCAAATGGGCGACTGTTGTTTACCTCGGGAAAGACAAATCCGGTTGGGTTGGTCATATTGTAATAGCCATCGGAGATTTCCCATACCCAACCCGGCTTGACCTCGGGGTGAAACCACTGCAGTCCGAACCCAAAGATGGGGTTGTACGGATAGAGATTACTTGCACGATTGAGTAAGGCGCGAGTATTATCCTCAGTATCACCAATATGGGTGATTTCAAATGTGTCTCCCGCAAGTATGGCTTGATGGATATACTGAGAATCGATCAGGTTGTATGAACGGTCAATATAATCACTCCCGGGAACGAAATACGTCATCACAGGGAGAAGAGTCAATCCATTGACGACAACCAAAATCGTCAGCGCCTTTGATTTTTCCCAGTGAACTGCCCATCTATTGTACAAAACCGCCGCTACTAACGCAAGCGGGAACAAGAATGCCGCGGTCAGGCGAAAATTAACATGCATCGAACTGAAGATCGGAAGTTGTTTGATGTAAGGATAAACCACACCGCCCGTTAGAATGATTTCCGTGACCAGCCAGATGCAAGTAATCAGCGCCATCCAAGCGATCCATCGTTTTCCCTGAACAAATATCTTGGACCAAACTGCGCGACGATGCAACAGATTATCAATACCGATAATAATAATACCAAAAACAACCGGAGAGAGTGCCATATCAAATTCCCAGTATCCCCATCCCGGATAGCCCGTGCCTGAGATACCGGCCATGTTTTCTGGCATCGTCTTTGGATCCAAGCCGCTCATCCAACGCAGCGGGAACAAACTCATTGTCCCCAAGAGTTGCAGAATAATTCCCAGCAATGCTAACAAGGAACTGGTGGAATGCTCTTCGGACATCAACCGAGGAAAGAACCGCATAAAAGAATACACGGCTGACAACTTGGAAATCGTCATCAGCACGGCAAGACATCCTCCCAGTATCACGATCATGACGATGCGTCGCCGCGAGAAGACACTGGGCTTGACGATGTAAATCAGGGGCAAAATAATCAGAATAGAAAAACCCCACAAAATGATGATGAAATAACTAGCGGTGTGCAGCATCACAGTCAGCACTAGGGCAAGCAGCAATCCGGCAATGTATTTATGGATTCGCACATCCACCAACAAGATCAGAATTACCACCAGAACGGGAAAAGCGATGTATCCCAAGTGACCAATCGCGATCCGTTGCATCATAAAGCCATTGGCGGAGAAAAACACCGCCCCGAGAATGCTACTCGTCTTGTCCAATTCAAGGATGCGCGAAAAAAAATAATAACTGGCGAACAAGCCCGCACCGACAAAGAAGATTATTCCCAAAACGACCGAGAGCATCGGGTCAAAAAAAATCGTTAGGAACGCCCAAAACGAAAATTGCCCACTCAACGGATCAGGATAGGCGGGCTGCCCCCCCCAATGTCGGTGTATACCATTGGATCGTCAAACCATTGAGGCGAAAATGGAGCGCGGAATCCAACAACCCGGGCAACGCCAAGCCATAATCGGAGCCAGCCAATGGATACCTAAGAAACAAAAATCCAATGGCTGCACCGCAAATGATGCAAAGGTTGGTAAGCAGAAAAATAATTGACCGGAGATTACGTTTCATTTTCATGGAGTTTTCAAATACGATTCATTCTGCCTTGCGGCACAAGTATATCTCTGTCGTCCAGTGCTGCCAATAATACATTCGATCGATGATTTGGCAATCCTTGACGTACTCTGCCATCCGTTCATCCACGCGCTCTTTCATCTTTTGCGTCACTTCGTCGTGCGACCAAACCACCCACGCGCGTAGATAGGAAATATTTTCTAGACCGGCTTCGGGCGCATTGAAACCAACCACTTCTGTGATTGCACTTCCCACCACACTTTTTTCGTTCAGCAAGAAATGCGGCGCGTCGGGTAGATAGAACCCGAACAGAACCGCTGTCGTCCCGGTGGCGTGGTATACAATATCGCCGGATTGCCATTCATCCTTCATCAAATCCGCGATCTCATGCAAGTTACTCCCTCGGCTCGCAGGCGACCACCCAACGAGCGCGACGATCATCACAATGGTCCAAAGCGCCGGGAGAATTATGCGCGCCAGTCCTGCCAATCTCCGCACAGATTTTTGAAGGACCAACGTCGGCAATAACCACAGCACCCACGCCGGAACAGCTGGCGATAGGGTTCGGTACCACAAGACGTTCTGGAACAAAATCGAAAACAGCGCAAGCAACCCAAACGGGACAAGGACGACCAACATCAAGAAAGCGGATGAACGCGTTTCTTCGCGCAGGATCACTGGATCTGATTCATTCAGCGATTCGTTTCGACGCGTTAGCCATCCCCACCCGAGTCTTGCCGTCTTCCAGATCGCGATTATCGAACTGAGGAGGATCGCCAGAAAACCGAAGAGTTGCCAACCCTTTTTCAACGTATCAGCGAAAAATGCCGCCGCCAAATTGACCGCCAAGTGACTCGGCGTAAATCGCGGAAACCCAGGAATCTGCTCACGAGCTTGAGAAAAGAATACCGGCAACCAAGGCAACCAAGCCACTCCCGCCAGCAACGCCGCGCCGACAATTTTTTTCCAATCGCGCGGATGCCAGAGCAATGCGACCAGAAATAGCGCAGGAACATAAAAAACCGCCGTGTTATGGAACCACAGCATCAACCCCATCACCGCGCCCAAACCAAGCCAGCGTCCTTGCAATGCCCACAAGACCCCTAGCGTGTATAGCAACGCATAGACCGCATACATTCGCACCTCGGCCGCGATCCAGAATTGATACGGCAGGAGTGCCAAAAGCGTCAATGCCACAACCTGACGCACGGGAGGCAACGCAAGTTCGCGCGCCAGCCGGTACGCCACCCACAATGTCGCAATACTTGCCAAGAATGGAACGATCCGCGCGCTCAACTCGGTGTATCCGAACAATCGCGTGGCAAACCATAGTAGGATTTCCCACCCCGGCGGACTGATGTTCGTCGCGAGACGGTACACCATCTCAAGCAAACTCTGCCGCGTGATGACCACGCTAAATGCCTCGTCGTACCATAGCGCGCTGGCGTTCAATCCCACCAAGCGCAACGCGACCCCGGCAAGCAAAATGCCATAGATGAGATACTGCCCGTGACGATCTTCGGATTTTGAAAAAATTCTATCCATCTCGAACAATCACCTTGCCCCGATTTGTCGTGCGTTTCCCCCAGAGCAACACGCCCAGCGTTGCGAGTGTTAACAACGCGCCAGCACGATCATTCGATTGCATCGCGCTGATTGCAAAGGCGAACCACGAGATCACCACAAATCCGATCACATACGTTTGCTTCCGTAAAACATCCAACAAGAGCAACAGATCATACGAAAAGATGAATGGGTTGATCAAAAAGCCAACCGTCGCGATACAATCAAAATCGTTTTGACGCCAAGCCCAGATCACCAAGCCCACAGTTACCAGCACCGCGCTCAACAGCCAGGTCGGCGCAGGAAAAACCGCCAGCCATCCCCACAACGAAGCGACAATCCCTACGCGCGCACGCTCGCCGGTGCGCGCCAAGAATCGCACGACCCAATCCGGCTGGACGACAAACGATCCGAGGATCAACACACCGAGTACGACAACAAACCAAACGATCTGCCGCCGATCGCGTTGCCACCACTGCCACAGCATCCACGGCACGAGGAGCAAAACCAAAATCGGCTTGAGCGCGATGAACGCCAATGCCACTCCTCCCGCGCGCGAATTGCGCAATCGCGTAAAGAGACCCAGCATCACGATCCCGGCTTGTCCGAACAAAAGCGTCGCTAACACCGGAATTGACCAAACGGCAATGAGCGCGCGTCGCCGAAGAACAACCACCAGAATAACCACTTGCAAACCGGTCCATACCGCGTGAACAACCGACGGCGGTAAGGGCACAAATGGAATAAACAAAAAAAAGAATGGCAAAGGATAAAACACTTCGAAATTCGTGAGCGCGTATGGATCGCTCCCCTGCAAAATAGCTGCCGCCGCGCTCACAAAAATATCAATGTCTTTGAAAGGCATTAGCGCGCCACCTCAAACAAGGTCACCGGTCTGCCGTTCCCATCGCGGAAATCTGCGACGCGCGTCAAGCCGGGAATCGTCACGCGTTCACGATACAAGTCGTTCAACGGCGTAGGATGATCGAACTGTAGAACGAGATAACGCGTGTTGTATTTTTGCGCCGCGACAAAAATCGCTTCAATGCCATCCGTCGGAATCACAATCGAACGGCGATGACCCACATTGTAGAACGCTGGTGGATCAACCGTCAGCACGATATCGTCCGGGCGCGCGTTTTGATCGAGCCAGCGCGCGATCTCGGCGTATTCGATATCGCGCAGATTCCACAACGGAATGTCGGACGATCCGCCGCCGATCGGAAAGACACCAAGCGCGTACAGATAGATCGCCAAAAAAATCGCCAGCGCGACAAAACCGATACGAAAAACACGCGCGGCTTGTACGACATTCCAGGTTCTCCGCCGCCGCGCGATCCACTCGACGCACAGATCAATCCCGCGCGGCACAACCACGACAAGAAACGGCAACAGCGCCGCCGACGAATGGAGCGTACTGCCACGCACACTCGGAAACGTGAATGCGAGCGTCATCGCAAGATAAAGCAACGGCGCGTAAATGAAAAACGGCAGCAGTTCGATCCGTCGCCGCGATTGCCACAAACCGATCAGCGCGAACGGCGCGAGGAAAACCTGCAACGCGCCAAACGTGATGACGAGCAAATTAATTCCACCGGCGCGTAGTTTCGATGCAATGATATTTTCAATGCCCCACGCGAGATAGCGTTGCGGCGTGAGATCGTCCGCGTAACGAAATAGTTCATCGTACCCCGTGAGCCAAAGCGTTTTCGTTCCTGCGCTGGGATACGGCGTGCCAAGGGTCACATAGTTGCGCGCGAACCAAGGCGCCATCACAAGCAAGTATCCAAGTAAAAAGGCAAAAGTCAAAAGTAAAACGTGAAGCATGAAACGTGAAGCGTGAATCTGAAACTTGAAACCTGAAACCTGAAACCTGAAACCTGAAACCCAAAACATCACAAGTGGCGCGACTGCGAGCAACAACAAACCATCCGCGCGCGCCAAATGACTCAACCCCGCCAAAATCCCCGCAACCCAAAACTCCCACACTCCCCTGCTCCCCTGCTCCCTTGCTCCCTCGCTCCTCTGCTCCCCCTCTCCCCCTCTCCCGCTCTCCCCTTCTCCCGCTCTCCCGCTCTCTCCCACTCTCTCCACCCCGCGCGCGATGAAAAACAGACACACACTCGCAGTCAGCGCGAATGGCGTAAAGTTATCGGGACTGACCCAGTAGATCGTGTAGAATCCGCTGAACGTCGTGAAGAGCGCGGCAGTCCAGGCGTAATCGTCACGTTGAAATATTTTTCGTGAAAGATAAAACGTGAACAGCGGAAGCAAGGACGAAATGAGGATGAACGGAATTTGCGCGACGCGATACGACACGCCAAACAACACGTAGAACGGCGCGATCAACAATGACGGGAGCGGCATCCAATACAAGTTGCTCGGATGCGGCAAGCCCGTCGGATTATCCAGATAATTCCACAGCACCTCTTCGATAAAACCGCGCCCGCGCGCCAGATTTTCCGCGACGTGCATCGCGTACGACGCGTCCATATACCCCGCGTTCGTCAGCGGCAGCGCGGTGACGATGCGGAAGATCAGCGTGATGAGAAACAGGGTGAGATACGCGCGCGGTGGCGCGAACCAAATTCTCATTTCGAAAACCGCACTCGCAACAAGGTGTAGATCGCTTCGATGCCGTCTACCCACGAAATCTTTTTGCCTTCTTCCGCGCGACGCGGATTGTACGAAATCGGCACCTCGACGATGCGGTGCCCGCGCTTGGCTAACTGTCCCGTGATCTCGGGTTCAAAATCGAAATGGACACAACGCAAACGCACCCCTTGCAACACCTCGCGCCGAAACACTTTATACGCGGTTTCCATATCGGTCAAGCGCGTGCCGAACAACAGATTCGTCAGCGTCGTCAGAAAACGATTCGCCAAGCGCGTGCGCAGCGGAATCCCTTGCTGGCGCGCGTTCAAAAATCGCGAGCCATAGACAACCTTGGTCTTGCCTTCGAGAATCGGCTGAAGCAATTTACCGTACTCGTTCGGATCGAGTTCGAGATCGGCATCCTGAATCAGAATCACATCACCTTGCGCGTGATGCAAGCCCAGCCGAATCGCCGCGCCTTTGCCCAAGTTGATTGGCATCGAGCACGTGCGAATCAACTCCGCGTGCAGGGCGCGATGCGCTTCGATGATCTGCGCGCTCGCGTCGGTCGAACCGTCGTTCGCGACGATGATTTCCATTTCGATGGCGCCCGCCTCTACGCGCGCCACGCGCTCGATCAATTCGCCGATCGTCATCTCTTCATTGTAAACGGGAATGAGCACGGAGAGCTTCATCGTTGTCTCCTACGGCAATCGCACGCGATAAACGCGCGCTTGGTCGTTTGCAAACACGCGTTGCAAATACGCCGCGCGCTCTGGATCGAACGCGCCCAGTTCGCGCTCGGCTTGACCCCAAAACACGTACGCCACACGATACTCGCGCAAGAGCGCGACGCGTGATGCGTCGTCCGTCGCCGCATCGAAGAATCTTTCTGCCGCCGCGCGTTTCTCGTCGAAACGAATTGTTTCATAGCGCTGACCGACAAAGACACGCTTACCAGCGCGCGCGGGAATGAAACTGCCGCTCCAGTACGACGACAGAATCGCATCACTCGGCGCAGTGTTGGCGGGCAGCCAGTCCATCGCTTGCAACTCCGCCGTCGGGCGAAAGAGCGGGTACGGCTGAACGACTCCTAACAACACGACGCTGCTGAGCCAGAGGTAAAAACTCGCCAGACTCGCCAGCGCGATGATACCAACAATAACTAATCGTTGCAACCCCGCCGCGCTGTAATTCGGTCGCTGGCTCAACGCGATGAAAACGCGCGTGCGCGCCAAGCGCGGCAGCGCGACCTCGCACAAACCCAGCGCGGCGAGAATCGCCAACGGCACCTGGACGCCTTCGACGAAACGACGCTGTTGGGTGATCGGCACGTACAGCAAGATCGCGACGACGCTGATCCAAATCCACAAAAACGCGAACAAACGGCGACGCGATTCATCCACGCGCGTCGAGGAACGCCAAGCCAATGCCGCGCAGATCAGCAAAGGCAAGTACGTCAATCCGAAATGAATCGGGTGGGGTGAAAGTGTGGTCGCTTGCGCGTTCCAGTGTTGAAACACAGGATTCGTCATCAAAACCAATTGGTAGTACGCGAACAGCGGCGCGGGAATTGCGAATACGATGCCCAACCCCACCAGCGCGCGCCACAAGATTCGGCGTCGTTGCCACATCAGAAAAACAAAGTACGCGCCCGTCACGGCGATCATCAAATACATCAGAAAAGGGAAAACAATCCCGATGAGTAGATTGCCGATGCCCGCGCCAAACGCCGCAAGGATTTGGGCGCGGGTTGGTTCCTCGTTCAAGACGCGCAACAAGAGCCAAAATGTTGCCAGCATCAACGCGATGCCGAGCGCGAAATGCGGATACGTCAGCGCGCTGTAAAAAATGTGCGCTTCGGGGACGCGCAGTTCCATCGGCAACGCTTCCCACACAGTCGGCGGGTCGAACGGGAAACGCCAAAACGCGTACCCCGCGCTGAAAATCGCCAATGCGTACGCGACGCGTCGTTGTGATGGTGATTCGAGAAATCGCGCGATAAAGCCGTACAACACGATAAACAAAACGAGATCGGCGATCACACGCGCGAGATGCCACATCGCCGTCGCGGAGAGATTCAGCGCGCGCGCCGCGTGCCCCAACGCCAGATAGAATACCTGAATGAACGCTGGCGCGTGCGCTTCGGTCGTGAATGGAATGAGATACAACCACGCGCCCTCGATGCCTTGCCCAATCGCGGAGAGATAACTGCCGTCCTCGACGTTGATCAACAAACCCGTGTATTCTGTCCCAGGTTGCGCCAACGCGTATCCGAGCGCGTACGGCAGTTGGAGCAATGCCGTGACGAGCAAAGCAATCGCCAGTGCTGCGATCCATTCGTAGCGCGAAATAGAACCAGACTTCATTTCACTCAACGCCGTCGAAACAAAAATGATTGCCCGCTCTGAAACATCAGCGTCCACGTTCGTTCGCGTTTTTGCAACGCCGTGATCAGTTGCGGCATCCAAAACGTATCCGCTAACACGTACTCCACCTGATACTTGTCTAGAATCGTTTCATAGCCCTCGCTCACATGCCATACGGCGAAATATTCGCGCCATTGCTCGGCGGGATAAAGATTGATACGCGAATCAATGAATACTTGGTGCTGGGGCCACAGCGCCCACATCAGATAACTCCCCGCGCCGATCTCGTGATACATCCTGCCGCGCAAATTATTTTTCCGAATGTACTCCACCACATCTATCGGCGTGTCCCCCGAAACCCACGCGCGCAGATCGTCCCCCCCGACAATCCCGCGCGTCATCGGCAACAGCGCGACGCCAACCAGCGCGAGCAGAATCAGGACGCGCATCCCCGCCAATCGTTTGGGCTGCCAGAAAAATCGCGCCAACCAATGCGTGGCAAGCGCCGACCCGCGCGTGGCGACTCGCGCGCTCACATCGCGCCAAACCAAGGCGAGTGGCAACGCAAGTAACGCCGACGCCCACAACACGTTCCGTTGCGCGTACCACCCCAAGCCGACAAACGCGAGCGCCCACAGCGCCGGTGCGACGCGTCCGCGCGCGTGACTGAGAATCATTCCGATCAACCAAGCCAGCACCAACAGGTACAAAAGATTCGCAGGAAATTCTCGAATCGTCGTGGGTAACCACTCCAGCACGCCGCTTTGGATCGCAGGCGTACTCCCAACGTCGAACACCGTCGCCAACATTCCAACGCCAAGCGGATTGAGCAGCACAGCGGCGAATGTCAGGATCGCCCAAACCAACAAGCGGAGCGATTGATCGCGTGTGAGAACCGAGTCGCGCTCTCCCATCGCAATGCGCGCGCTGAGATCGCCGATCACGGTCAAGCCGATCAGCAACAATCCAAACACAAACGATCCATGCAAATTGACCCACGCGATCATCGCGATCGGTAGCCAGGACAACGGCGCGCGTCCTTGTTCCAGATAACGCGTCAGGATAACGACGAAGAGCGCGAAAATCGGCAAGACAAAAGTCTGGGGACGCAATTGCCAATGCGGAAAACTCGCCAGCGCGGCAAACAGAATGAACCACGCGCTCCAACGCTCGCTCCCACTCGCGCGCCACGCCAATCTCAAAAAGATCGCGTAAAAGCAAACAACGCACAACGCGCGCGTCAAAACAAGCAATGGCGCGCCGCCGAACGTCCACAATCCGTACAGCACGAGTTCGCTCAGCCACGCGTTGTAGAAATACCCTTCGCCGTACTGCGTGTACGAAAAAATGTCGGTCGTTATCAGCGCGCGCGTCTCGACCATCTGCTGACCCAGGCGAATGTGAAACCAAAGATCGTGCGGTGTCAACGGCAATGCCGCGGCGACCGCGAAAATCAGCGCACAAACCGTCGCCGCCCACAAGCCGCGTAGATCGTCGCTGTGCCACCACCGAGCGATTGCGCTCATCCAACCCACCCCCACAGCACGAATTGCGCGCTCAAGTACAACTGCAACGGAAACGCGAGATACACAATCGCGCGATTGACCCACGCGTTTTGTCCGCGCGCGCCCAGCACGATGAACGCAGGAAAAATCGCCAGCGCGTACGCGACGCGACGTTGCGCCGACGAACCGAGCAATCGCGCAATAACAGCGTACAACACGATAAGCCAGATCAAATCGGCGAGTACACGCGCAAGATGCCACATCGCCGTCGCCGAAAGATCCAGCGCGCGCGCCGCGTGTCCCAACGCCAAGTAAAATACTTGAATGAACGCGGGCGGATGTTCTTCGGTTGTGAACGGCAAACGATACAACCACGCGCCCTTGATGCCTTGCCCAATCGCGGAGAGATAAATGCCGACTTCGATGTTGATCAGCAAGCCCATGTACTCTGTCCCTGGTTGCGCCAGCGCGTAGCCAAGCGCGTACGGAATTTGTTGAATCGCGATCACCATCACGGCGATCGGTATTGTGACAAACCACTCGTGTCGTGTGATTCCTGCGTGATGCATGAATTAGTTCCTCCACAATACATGATCGTCTCCTCGCAGCACTAATCGAAGCGCGATAATGCACGAGCGCAAACATCCAGCGAGCACGTGTTCCTCTCACACATTCAATTCATTCCTAGCGCGCCGAGCTGATTGCATGATCAACGCGGCAATCACGACCCATACCATCAATGCACCCAGAAAGGGAAGCCCTATGATCCATTCCGCAATCTCAGTGGACACGCGCGGCATAAAAATTGTTGCTTCGATAAAAGCATAGCTCAACACCACTCCGAAAATTCCAAGCGTGCGCCAGCGTAAACCAACTGTAGCACTCGCCATGACCGTGTAAGGAAAGAGCAACAACGCATAAGTAGGCAACATAGTTTTGCCCATGACAATCAACGCGGTCACTAAAACAAGCGCCATTCCCAATCCCGAGTCGCGAGTTTGCGGTAAGCGCGATGCTAAAATGATAGTTAACACAATGCCTGTGCCGGCGATCAAACTATTCAAGATCGGTCCAACCGGTCCTGCTTGACCTGCTAGGTGACGCGTCAGAAAAGCGTTCAACGATTGATTCATCAGATTGGAATCCGGCGCGGTCAGCGATGGTAAGACTTGGGAAACATAGCGCCAATCTAGCGCAACATCACGTTGCCAAAGTGCTAGAAAAACCATATTGAAAACCGCAAGTCCACAGATTCCAGCAGCGCCCGCTAAACCCAAACGGAATCTTCCACGCCACACAAGATAAATCAGCAGCGCGACTGGCATCACCTTCAACATAGAAGCCAGTGCAAGTACCAAACCTGCTATACACTCGTGTCCGGATTCGGAAAACGCAAAAGCGATAACGATCAGGCAAAGCAACAGAATGTTGATCTGCCCCATCCGCATTGAATAGATCACCGGCGCAAACAACATTCCCCCAATAATCGCCAAGGGCAAAAATTCTCCGAATCTACGATCCAGATGAAACACACGGACCAAAACCACAATACATAGAATCAGGAAAACATAATTCAGCAATGACCATATGCCTGCTGCCAATTCAACTGGCAGCAGTGCAAGCGGAAGAATGCTGATGGCCAATAAAGGTGGGTAGATGTAGTAGGAGAAGTCGTTGACCAAACCGAGCGAAGCAATCACTCTTGCCTGATTCTGTTCATCATAAATGTCCGCATTTTCCAAAAGCAATCGACTCGCGACATAGTAGGATTTGAAATCTGCTCCACCCAAGCCCCCACGTGTATAATCCAGAGGATCCAGTAAACACAGATACAAGTACATAGGCACGAGAACAAAAAAAACGGTCACCCATAGACTGAGCGCTAACAGCCGGAGCGGTGGAAGGCGTTTTTTCACCCCACCCACCCCCACAGCACGAATTGCGCGCTCAAGTACAATTGCAACGGAAACGCGAGATACACGATCGCGCGATTGACCCAGGCGTTTTGTCCGCGCGCGCCCAGCACGATGAACGCAGGAAAAATCGCCAGCGCGTAGCGATCCATACTCACCAGCGGCTGCGTCGTCGTCATTCGAAACAGCGGCGCAAGGTACATCAGCAGCGCGTACACGCCGTACTCGCGCGGCAGCGCGCGCCACACCGCGATCAGCATCGCGCCAAAAAGAAGCGTCGTCAGCAAATTCAGCGCGTCCACAAAACTCGCGCGCCCGTCAACGAGCAACGTCAACGCGGCAAGCAGATTGTCCGATGGCAACACAAACCGCGCGTGCAATTCGCTTTCGTAACTTGCAATCAGTGAGAGATTGGTCAACGCGAGAAACGCAAATGTCGCGAATGGAATGAGGAGCAACGGCGCGAAACGTGAAACGTAGTGCGCGAGGCGTGAATCTTGAACCTCGAACCTCGAACCTGAAACTTGAAACCTGAAACCCCACACCGCCAGCGGGATCACCAACAACACCCCCTGCAACCGCGTCAGCGCGGCAAGCGCGCCACACAGCGCGGCAAGCAACCACTTGTCGCGGCGCGCAAAATCGAACGTGGCGAGCGTGAGAAAAAGAAAAAGCGATTCGGTGTACGCGGTCTGCAAAAAGAATGCTGTCGGGAAAAACAACCAGTACGCCACCGCGCGCCGCGCACCCGCCGTGCCAATCAACGCCTCGCTCAACCGATACAACATCGCCAGCGCGCCGACGAGCGCGAGATTCGAAATCAGCAACGCCGCGAAAAGTGGATCGCCGACCAAGACACTCGCGGTTCGAATGAGCAACGGATACAACGGAAAGTACACCGCGCTACCCGCGTCCGCGTAACCCGCGCGCGCGATCTTCAAGTACCAATTCGTATCGAACCGCTGCCACACCGACAAGAGCAAATTCGTTTCAGGCGCGATGCCGCGGTACGGAAAAATTTCTTCGACTGAATATGACGATGGGTTCAACGCGCGTCCTGCGTACGCGCCTGCGACCGCGCGTCCTTCGCGCAACGACCACGCACTCCCCGTCTGCGCGTCCGTCACGAATCCCACCTCGCCCGCGCGAAACGTCAGCGCCGCGCCATCTATCACGCGCGAGTACGCGTACCGTTCGCCGGACGTGAGATCGAACACGGCTAGGACAGGCGCGCCAACCAAGTCGAGATTTTGCGCGACGACGGGAAACAACGTCGCGATGATGAACGCCCACGCGCTCAACGCAACGCGCGCGAGCAAATACGCCTGCAGCGCGAATCGCCACGCGGGATCGAGCGCGCGCCATCGCTCAACGAGTCGCATAACGATAAATCCTCAAATCGCCAAACGCCGTCACATCCACTCGCCGCATCATCGCATCGAGCCGCGCGAGATTGTCGTGCGCGCGACCTTCTTGCGCCGACTCGTCAATCGCCGTTTGGAAAATCACAAACCACGCGCGCGCGCGTCCGCGCACCGCGTCATCGAATTCGAGCGGAAACAAATTCACCGCCGCTTGCGTTCCGCGCGCGAGCGTATCGTTACTCGACCCAGGCGGATCGGCGAGAAATACTTGCGGCAACACGCGGTCGTAAAAATGCATCGGGAAGAACGAAAGTTTGTTGTCGTGCAAAATCAGATCGTCCGCCTGCGCGTGCGCGCGCAAAAAACGATCGGCTTGATCGAACGGCGCGCGCCGCCATTCCCCGAACGCGGAATAGTACGCTGGCAACGCGAGCGCGGCAATCAACGCGACCAAGCCGATCGGCACAAGGCGCGGCGCGCGCGCGGCAAGAAACGCGAGCAAGATGTAATACGCCAACGACGATGCAATCACGCCGCGCGGCACAAAAATCGGACGCATCACGTATGAGAGCACAAACATCAGCACAGGCGGGATGACCGCGAACGCGAACACGAGTCCAAGTGCGCGCGGCACGCCGCGTCGAAACGCGCGCAGCAACTCGAGCGCGGCAATCGCAACAAGCGCGAGCGTGATGAACAGCGCGAGCGCGAACTCGAACGGCGGCAGTGGCAAATGCGCCGTAAAGACGACGAGCATTTGCAACACATCGGCGAGCCCTGGCGGTTGCGTCCAAAACGCGCGCTGAATTTTCGCGATTTGCGTCGGCACGAAGAGCAACCAGGGAAAAAATAAGAACGCCCCGCCGATTTGCGCGGTGATCAATTTCAATTGCGCGCGCCCGTCGCGCCGCCATAGGAAATAGATGTTCGCCGTTCCGAGCGTGAGAAAAGCCAGGTTGTGCGAATACAATGCCAACGCCGTCGCCAATGCGATCGAGAACCAGGTGTAGCGCGCGCGCGTCGCCAAACGCATCACCGCGTAGAGGTATAACATTAGAGCCAGCGCGAACGTCGTGTACATCCGCAACTCTTGCGCATGATACAGCTGAAACGGCGCAAGCGCGGTGAAGAACGCCGCCAGGATTCCGACGCGCACGCCGAAACCGCGCGCTGCAATCGCATAGACCAGCGCGACGATCAACATCGAAAGCGCGACGGACAACATTCGTAGAGCGAACGGTGTCTCGCCGACCAGCGGAATCCATAAATGCAGCAAGGTGTAATAGAGCGGTGGCATCGTGTCGGCGGCGGTACCGGTTGCAATCGCGGCATAATCTTGTTCCGCAAGAAATACGGCGAACGCTTCATCGTACCACACAGGACGCGCGTTCAGCGCGAGGAGGCGCAAGCCAAACGCGAGCATCAGGATTCCCAATATCATCACGCGGCTCAGCAACACAGGTTTCATTTGAACCGACCCACAATTTCGTAAACGGCATAGGGCTCGTCCGCCGCGCCGACGAGCGAAAACGCCCCATCGCGCGTGACGATTTGGAACGGCATCGCGCCGTAGACCAATTTGAGATGACGCGTCGTCACGTCTTGCAGGACGCGCAGATCGTCCGCGCCGATAGGATCGTACTGTGTCGCGAGCATCAGTTCCAATCCTTGCCGATTCAGCAAGATATGCGTATAGCCCATTTGACGCCACATCGCCGCGAGCGAATCCGCGTCGCGGCACAAAAACCGCTGATGCGCCAGCGTATCGAGCAAGGCGTCCGGCTGCACGGTGCGGCTAAAATAGTACGCGCGCGTCTCCCACAAAAAAAGAAGCTTGGCATCGGGCGGCAAGCGCGTGTTCACAAATCGCGCGACGGCATCATACGCGCCGAGATGCCGCGCCAAATATGCCGCGCGCGTCTCCGCGCCAGTCAAATACGCCAACGGATTGTCCGCTGCCAATGCCAGTCCGTAGGAGATGACATTCAGCGTCAGAACCACACCAATGACCAACGCGGTGAACCGCTGGATCGAAAATTGCGGCAGAGTCAAGTGCGCCAAGCGATCGAACGCTTCCGCCGCCAAGATCGCAAACGCGGGAAACGCCGGAAACAACAATCGCGTCTGAGAAAGCAATTTGGACTGCGCGACGCCCGCCAGCCACACGACGTACAACATACCTGCAAACCACCACAGCGCGCGCGTCGCAGGAGTGCGCGGCACCACGCGCGCCGTCGCAAGCCACAAGGGGATCAGCATCAGCAACAACGCGCCAATCGTTGCTTGATACGCCACGCCCTCTTCGCGCCCGATGATCGTTGCTTCCCAGGGCACGCTTAACAAACGGAGTGGATCGCTCAACCCTGTGCCAAATCGCGAATACCACGCCGCACGAAAAGCATCCCAATAGGGTCCGCCCCACACAAACGGATAAACGGGGTTGCCCATAAAGATCCAATTGCGAACGTACCACGGCGCGGCGACGATGCCTGCGCTCACCAGAAAGATCACTGCCTGCCCTAACGCGCGACGCGATGGTCGCGCAATTAAAACCGCCAGTGCCAGAACGATGAACGCGGCGGTGTACTTGCCACCCATCGCCATTCCCGCGAACGCTCCGGCGAGAACGAACGCGCGACGATCTGCGTTTGCGCGTGCGATCAATACCAGATCGAGCGCGGCACAACCATAAAACGCGAGCGCGAGATCGTTATACGCCCAAGTCGAAACCAACAAGAACGATGGAACGGCAAGCAGTAGCGCCATCGCCAGCCAACCGACTTGGCTCGCAAAGTAACGTCGTGCAAAAATCATCACGCTGCCGAGCGTGAGCGGAAGATAAATCCAGTGCATCAATTGCGCGACGACATCGCCCTTGAGCAACATCGCGGCAAGGAAAAGCATTTCGACTAATGCTGGGTTGTTG
>VGOB01000101.1 GCA_016865935.1 Chloroflexota bacterium
ATTGGTGGATGCGCGGTGGGGTGCGTAGATTCAGAACCGATAACATTATACCCCCCCCCCCGATTTCTGTCAAATTTTTGTTTCCAGGTTGTTACACTTTGTTGCGATTCTACTACCGGGATGCGATACAGGCGCAACAGGGGCGCGGTATGCTCTAGCCAGAACGCCGCCGAATGGAATTCGGCGTCTCATCAGGTTGAAATCGGTTGGAAACCGATTGGCTTTACGCTAACTCGATTTATCGAGTTTCTACCTCATTGAGCCGTCGTTTTCAAACGACGGCAGGACAAGGAGGCGCCAAAGATCAGATCGAGAATGAATCAATTACCGTACTACTCGGATTGTCATTCTGAGGAGCGATTCCCTCGGCTACGCTCGGGACAGGTTTTGCGGTGCTGAGCGTAGCCGAAGCAAGAATCTCGCATTTCGCGAGTTGAGAGATTCTTCGCTTCGCTCAGAATGACAGCGAACTGAGCAGTACCAATTACCCAGTGAAATCGGCTCGTGAATGTTCAACGGAGGAGAAGGAAAAATGCGAAAGGTTTTGCTCGTGTTGGGGTTGATCGTCGTGTGCGCGTTTGTGGTCGCGTGCGCGTCCACGCCCCAAGTGATCGAAAAAGAAAAAGTGGTCGAGCGCGTGATCACCGCGACGCCGCCACCGGCGGGCGCGGCGACTGCCCCCACGACTGCCGCCGCGCAGCCCAAAGCCGCGCCAGTTGCCGCGCCGTACCGCATCGGCATCTTCGAAGATATGAAGACCGGCAACTATTGGTCGTATCAAGGACCCAACAACACGGTGTGGCAAAAGTTCATTATGCAACCGCAACGCTTGGCGTTGTACTGGACGAACGACAAGCGTTTCGATCTGTTCCCCCAGGTTGCCCTGGATTTGAACGCGGCGCGCGTGAAAGAAGGCGACAAGTGGACGATCACGGTCAAGATGAAGAAAGACATCAAGTGGAGCAACGGCAAGCCGCTCACTGCGAAAGATGTCGCGTTCACCGCGAACACCGCGATGGAACTCGAACTCGTGGGACCGATGGCGTCCACGTACGATCGCACCTACTTGGACAAGGTGGAAGCGGTTGACGATTTCACCGTCAAGTACATTTGGAAAAAAGCGCCGGGGATGGCGATCTGGGAGTGGGGCGCGGCGCAAGGACAAATAATGTCCGAAGCGTACTGGGCGCCCGTCGTCGCTGACGCGAAAAAAGCGCTGGCGAACGCGGACAAGAACAACAAGGAAGCGTACACCAAAGCCCTGGCAGACGCGCGCACGACGCTCTACAATCACGCGCCGCAAGGCGAGCCGCTCGCCGGGTACTTTACGTTCGTCAAGTGGGAAAAGGGCGCGTTCACCGAAAGCAAGGCGAACAAGGACAACTATCTCAACGGCACGACGCTGACCGTCTACAAGAACGGCGGCTATGCCGAAGTCAAGGGGAGCGTCTCGTACAAGCAAGGTGATACGACCGGCGACAAGTTGGTCGAGTACACCGCCGGACCCAGCGTGACCGGCGCGGTCTACACGCTGTACGGCACGCAAGACGCGGCAGTCCTCGCGCTCAAAAAAGGCGAGATTGACTTTATGCTCAACTCGCTCGGTCTTTCGCGCGGTCTGATGGACCAAGTGCAAGGACAAAAAGGGATCGAAGTCGTCAACAATCCCACCAACGGTTTCCGCTATATGTCCTTCAACGTCCGCAAGAAACCGATGAGCGACATCGCGTTCCGCCAAGCGATGGCGTATATGATTGACAAAGAGTTCATCTCCAAGACGATCCTGCAAGGCGTCGCGTTCCCGATGTACACCGAAGTCTCGGAAGCGAACGCGTTCTGGTTCAACCCCAACGTCGAAAAAATCGGCAAGGGAATGACGACCGAACAACGCCTCGCCAAAGCGATCCAAGTGTTGGAAAAAGCCGGATACAAGTGGGAAGGCGGCAAGAAACCGACCTGGGACAAGGCGGGCGTGCGCGTCGCGCCCGGCGGCAAGCTGATTCTGCCGGACGGAACGCCCTGCCCGAATTTGAATCTCCTCGCGCCGAGCGCGGGCTATGATCCGCTTCGTTCGACTTTCGGCATCTGGGTCGAGCGCTACGCCAATGACTTGGGCATTCCGCTCAAAGCCGAACTGATCGGCTTTAACGACATCATCACCCGCGTGAACCAGGATCCCGAGCGCGATCAAAAACTCGATATGTACATCATCGGGTGGTCGTTGGCGATCTTCCCGCGCAATCTGGAAACGTTCCATCACTCGCGCTGGACCGGCTTGGGCAACAACAACACCGGCGGCTACTCCAATCCCGAGTACGACAAACTCGCCGATCAACTGCTCGAATGTCAGGAAGCCAAAGAGTGCCAAAAGATCGCGTACCGCTTGCAAGAAATTCTCGCGGTCGAACTGCCCTACGTCGTGCTTTTTGACACGGGCATCATCGAGACGTATCGCACCAACCTGGCGTACCCGTACACCGAGACGCTGAGTGGTTTGCAGTACATCAACGGTTTGCCGCAAGCCGTCGCGACGTACAAGTAAATCGTGTTCCGTAGGGGCGGGGTGACCCCGCCCCTACCACGAGGTTCGTATGTTGAAATACATCGCCATCCGAGTCGCCCAAATCATTTTCACGTTCTTTGTTTTTCTCACGCTGATCTTTTTTCTGCTCAACGCGCAGCCCGGCAGTTCGCTGATCGATCAGTTCACCGATCCGAATATGACGGCGGAGATGCGCCAAGCGATCGCGAAATCGTTTGGCTTGGATAAACCATTGCACGAACAATATTTGATCTATCTCGGCAATTTTCTGACCGGCAATCTCGGCGTCTCGTTCTCGAATTATCCGCGCCCGGTGATCGAAATCATTTTCGAGCGCGCGCCGCGCACGTTGATCTTGTTCCTCTCTTCGACCACGCTCGCGTTCACGATTGGTTTTACGATGGGCAAGATTCTGGCGTGGCGGCGCGGCAAAGTGACCGAGTACGTCGCGACGATTGGCGGCGTCACGCTCTACACGATCTTCCTGCCCTGGTTCGGCTTGATGATGATCTGGTTCTTTGCGTTCATCCTGGGTTGGTTCCCGCTCGGCAAGTTTCTCGATCCGGTGCTGTGGCGCGGCGCGCCGTTCAACTCGGACGTGATCTTTGGACAAATGTTGACGACGGCAAGCGCGGTCGTCGTCGCGCTGTTCATCGTCTACTTTATCTCGCGCCGCCTCGATCCGATCCGCCGCCAGCCGACGCAAATCGGCGGCGCGCTCGTGATCGGTGCGGCAGTGTTGGCGGTGTGGATTCCGCATCCCGCCGCGCGCTACGCGCTCGACATTTTGCATCACCTCATTCTGCCGATTGCGACGCTGGCGACCGTCTCGTTCGCCGGTTCGATGTTGCTGACGCGCAACAGTATGCTCGAAACCTTGCGCGAAGATTTCGTGATGGCGGCGCGCGCCAAGGGCTTGCCCGATAACGTCGTGCGCGATAAACACGCCGCGCGCAACGCGATGCTGCCGGTCGTGACCGCGTTCGTCTTCGGACTCGCGCTGGCGATTGACGGCGGCGTCGTCACCGAAACGATCTTTTCCTGGCCCGGAATGGGACAAACCTTGTTGCAAGCCGTCTCGCGCAAAGATATTCCGCTCGCCATCGGCGGCTTGATCTTCGGCGGGTCGCTCGCGCTGACCGCGCATTTGATCGCGGACATTTTGTACGCGTACCTCGATCCGCGGATTCGATATTCGTAACGCTGTCATTGCGAGGAGCGCAGTGCGCGACGAAGCAATCTCCAAATCGCACGACGGACGCTTCGCGGCTTCGCAGAAACCGCTCGCAATGACACAAGAAATGATCTCATCTTCATCTCCTAGTTTCCGTCTTCCTCCCTCTCGCGGGGAGAGGGAGGGAGCGGAAACACTTGTAGGGCAAATTTGTAAATTTGCCCTACGTCAACGGAGATGTCTGGAGCCAATATGACCGACTCGATTTCAACCACCCAATCTCTTTCGCGCGAATCTGGAGTGGAACTCGATCTGCTGGCGCGCGAAGAGCGCATCACGCCGGTTCCCTTGTGGCGCGTGCGCGTGAAACTATGGTGGCGCAGCGCGCGCCAAAACGCCGCGATCTTCGCCGACAACAAAATCGGCTTGCTGGGTCTGGCGATCATTCTGCTGTTCGGCGTGATGGCGTTGGCGCATCCGATCCTGATGGCGACGGTGTGGGACGCGCGCACCTACGATCCGATCACCGGCTACTCGTTCGACGAACTGCGTCAACCCGCGCCGCCGTCCGCGCGGCATCTGCTCGGCACCGATCCGCTGGGGCGCGACGTGCTGAGCCAATTGATGTACAGCACGCGCAACGAATTCATCCTGGGTCTGCTCGCCGCGCTGATCACCGTCACGATTGCGACGACCATTGGCGCGACGACGGCGTACTTTGGCGGCGTCTACGATATGATCTTTATGCGCGTCGCCGATCTGATCATTATGACTCCGGCGATCTCGCTCCTGATCGTGATGTGCGCGCTCTTCAATCCCGACCTGCCGCAACTCGCGGTTGTGATCGGCATCCTCTCCGGTTTTGGCGGCACGACGATCATCATCAAATCGCAGGCGCTCTCGATCCGCGTCAAGCCGTTCATCGAAGCCGCCAAGGTCGCGGGCGGCGGACACCGCCACATCATTATGACGCACATCCTGCCGAATCTCTTGCCGTTTTCGTTTTTGTATATGATGTTCGGCGTGACCGCCGCGATTTTTTCCGAGGCGACGCTCTCCTTCTTCGGCTTGCTCAACGTCCGAATGAGTTGGGGCATTATGATCTTCACCGCGCAAGCGGCGGGTTATCTGCTCAGCGGCGTCGAATATTGGTGGCTGTTGATTCCGGCGGGCGCGTCGATCACGCTCTTGTGTTCCGCGTTCTATCTCGTCGGACGCGCGTTGGATGAAGTGGTCAATCCGCGCTTGAGGAAACGTTAGTGTACGGTGGTCAGTGTACAGTGATCAGAAAAATCTGACCACTCACCACTGTCCACTAACCACTGAGGATTACAATGACTCAACCGATCCTTTCCGTCCAGAATCTCACGATGCACTATGCCACGCGCAAAGGCGATGTGTCGGCGGTGGACGACGTGTCGTTCGATGTGATGCAAGGCGACGCGCTCGGACTCGTCGGCGAATCGGGGTGCGGCAAATCGTCCATCGCGAATTGTTTGTTGCGCCTCTTGCCGGAAAACGCGCGCATCTTGCAAGGCGCGGTGCGGCTCGATGGCGCGAACTTGACGACGTTGCCGGAAGACCAAATGCGCGCGTACCGCTGGAAACGGATCGCGATGGTGTTCCAAGCCGCGATGAATACGCTCGATCCGGTGTACCGCGTCGGCGATCAAATCATCGAGGCGTTGCATACGCACATCGAAACGATGACGAACGCGGAAGCGCGCGAACGCGTCGCCGAATTGTTCAAGATCGTCGGACTTGATCCCGCGCTAATGGATCGTTATCCGCACGAGTACTCCGGCGGGATGCGCCAACGCGCCGTGATCGCGATGGCGTTGTCGTGCAATCCGGACGTGATCATCGCGGATGAACCGACGACCGCGCTCGACGTGATCGTGCAAGACAAGTTGTTGCGCGAGATGTGCAACATTCAAAAGACGCTGGGAATGGGAATGATTTACATCTCGCACGACATCGCGGTCATCGCCGAAGTGAGCAACCGGATGGGCGTGATGTACGCGGGACGCCTGGTCGAACTGGCGGACACGGCGGATATTTTCGCGCGCCCGCAACATCCGTACACGTACGCGCTAATGTCGGCGTTTCCCAGCATCACGGGACCCAAGCGCGAACTGACCACGCTGCCGGGCGAGCCGCCGGACTTGTTGAACCCGCCGCCGGGGTGTCGCTTTCATCCGCGCTGTCCGCGCGCCACCAGCGTCTGCGCGCGTGATGTTCCGGCGTTCAAAGCGATGGACGCGCGGCACAGTGTCGCGTGCTGGCACCCAGTTGAAGGTTGAAGGATGAAGGATGAAGGATGAAGGATGAAGGATGAAAATGACAAATGAGCAAATGGGCAAATGGCAAACTCTTTTTCATCCTTCTGACCCCTGCCCCCGGTTCCCTGACCCCTATTTGGAGTTTAGAATGACACACACCGACCCGCTCGTCACAGTCGAGCATTTGCAAAAATATTATCCGGTCAACCAGGGTTTGTTCGCGCAAACGCGCCACTATATTCACGCGGTTGACGATCTGAGTTTTCAGATCGGGCGCGGCGAAAGTCTGGGCTTGGTCGGCGAATCGGGCTGCGGCAAGACGACGACGGGGAAACTGCTCGTCAAGTTGATCGATCCGACGAAAGGACATATCTACCTGGGATCGAATGGCAGCCAGACCGACATCGCGCCGCTCAAAGGCGCGGCGGTAAAACAATTCCGGCGTCGCGTGCAAATGATTTTCCAAGACCCGTACGAATCAATGAACCCGCGCCTGACGATTTATGACACCGTCGCCGAGCCGCTCGTCGTGCAAGGGATCGGCACGGTGATCGAACGGGAAGAACGCGTCGCGGAAATGCTCGCGCTCGTCGGACTCACGCCGCCCGCGTCGTTTCTGTTTCGCTTTCCGCACGAACTCTCCGGCGGACAACGCCAACGCGTCGCGATTGCGCGCGCGCTCGTCGTCCAACCGAAATTCGTCGTCGCGGACGAACCAACTTCGATGCTCGACGTTTCGATTCGCACCGGCGTAATGCACTTGATGAGCAATCTCGCGCGGCGGCTCGACGTGACGTACTTGTACATCACGCACGATCTCGCGGTCGCGCGGTATATGTGTCATCGGATCGCGGTGATGTATCTGGGGAAGATGGTGGAACTGGCGGAGACGGAGGAACTGTTGCAACACCCGCAACATCCGTACACAAAAGCGTTACTCGCGTCGGTGCCGGTGCCGGACCCATCCATCAAGCGCCAAGCGGCGGAGATCAAGGGCGGCATTCCAACGCCGATCAATCCGCCGGCGTACTGCCGGTTCTACGAGCGTTGCCTGATTGCAACCGCGCGCTGTCGCGATGACGCGCATCCGCCATTGGCGGACAAGGGGAATGGACATTCCGTCGCGTGTTATGCGGTGTAAAAATCGTAGGGGCGCAATTGAATTGCGCCCCTACATTTTCAATGCCGAAAATAGCCGCGCTGTAACGAACGCGCTTCGTCAATCGTGATGAACGCGCCCGCGTCGATCTTCTCGACGATCTCGCGCGCGTGGTGCGCGTTGCGCCGCGCGACGACGCAGTTGACGACGGTGAGCATACCGTCTTTGCCGCGCGCGGTGAATTCGGTGACCGCGTGCCCGGAAGCGCGCAGCGCGTCCGCAATCGCTTTGCCGTTGGCGGGCGAATAGACGCGCAAGTACGAATAGCCAATCGCCAAACGTTCTTCCGCGATCATTCCGACGATCACGCCCGCGCCAAAGCCGAGCGCATAGCCGGTGACGGTGAACGCGTTTAGCGGACCGCTCAAGACCGCGCTGACCGCGAGAATGAAGACGGTCGCCTGAATCGCGCCGATCAAACCGGACAACAACTTGCGTCCGCGCATCACAAAGAGCAAGCGCAGCGTATCGAGCGACATATCGGCGAGACGCATTGCGAAAACGAACAAGCCCGCGAGAATGGGTTCAATCATTTGTTCCTCTATCTTGATTTGATGACCGCCGACGGACGACCGCCGACCGCCGCAGAACTTTTACTTGGGGCGCGTCGCGCGAAGCGGCGTGTCCGTGTTCGCGCCACGCGTCGGCAAACTTCCCCCGACCGGACACGTCGCGCCGGTGGGACATTTTCGCAGCAGGATGTCGTCGAGGTACGCGCCTTCTGCCGCGTTCGTCGAAGCATCGCTGTAAAATCGAAACGCGATCCAGACGTTCGGCTGTCCCAGCAGATTGCCCAACGTGTATACGTTCGACAAATCCATTACGCGATCAACCCAGCCGCCGGTCGGATTGGAATAGTAGCCGTAAAAGTAATTGCCGTCGGTCGACGCGTAATAACTGAGGCGGTCGGGATAGCCCGGCGTGTTCAGCCAAAGTTTGAAGCGCAGTTCCGCCGCCGTCGTGTTCACTAGTACCCTGTATCATAAGTGTTCCGACTATGACCGCTCGAAAAGTGCCTGAAAACAAGCATTTTCCAGCACAGCGACCGTCGGATTATTTATGAGACACGGTACTAGACTGAACGGACCATACCGCATCCACGATTGCACGGAATTGGGATAGTAACCGCCGCACCCCAACGACGCGCCATTCAAGCCCGTGCCAATTCCCCACCCGCTGTAACTTCCTGCGTATGGTCGGCAACTGCGTTTGCCCCAGTAGTACTCGCCGTTAGTCGTCCCATCGCCATCGAAAACCCACCACGCGTTGGGAAACGCGCCTTCGAAATCTTCGCTGTGAATCGTGACCCAGCCATTCGCGCTCGCAGGATTCACGATCATCGGCAAGAAATTTTTGAACGCCGCGGGGGTCGCGCCGTTGTACACCACGTAACTCGCGTTATAGCCGATGTTCGACACGTTGCGCGCGATTCGCATATAGCCACTCTCGCCCCACCAACTGCCCCACGAGTTTCGCAGAATCCACGTGTTCTCCGCATCGTTCCAGCCGACCAGATTGACCGCGTGGTTGATGCCGCCATTGCACGAAGCACTTTCGTTCGTCGAATAGATGCCGCCGCTATAATTAGAAAAAACGGGACCTGCGCACATGGCGACACTGACCGGACCGTAATTGTAGATCGCATTCTTGATCGCATCCACCGATGGAATCGTCCATTGACTTCCAACATAGTACCAATTGTTCAACCGATACGGGCGCGCGTACGGCGCGTTGCACGAGACGTTCGCGGCAACGTACGGGAACGCCGATTCGTACACCGCGCCGGGATTCGGATCCCCTGGGATCGTCGTGTTGTAGTGATACTTGTGTCCCCACCAACCGCCGCCGCAACCCCACCCATCGGTATTGCACGAGACGAGAAATTGCTCGGACAAATCGCGCGAGAGGTTGTCCTTGATGTAAATATTTCCCTCGAACGCGGCGACGCTGGAGAATGCCCAACAACTGCCGCAACTTCCTTGATTGCGAATCGGCGTCAACTTGCTTGCGCCCAAGTAGTTGTCACTGCTCGCCCAGTTGAACGTCGCAGGCAACGCCGCGACTTGTTCCGGCGCGCGCACCGGCAAATTAGGCGCAGGCGCGGCAGTTGGCGCGATTGGATTGACGATTTCCGCCAGTGCCGCGAGACGCGCCGCCGTCAACGTCACCACGCGCGTCGGCTCTTCCGTTTCCCACGCGCGCCGATACGCGAGCGTGAGCGACGCGTTTTCGTCTTGCGCCGCGTTCAGCGCGATGGTTTGGATCGCTGGCGCGCCGGGCAGATTCGCCCTTGACTGAAATTGCGCGGGCGCGCGCACACTCACCCCCTCCGCGCGATTCACCTCCCACGTGTACCCTGTGGAGGGATTCATCTCCAGCGCGAGCGCGATGTTCTCGCCGCGCTGCGCCGCGCCGCGCAGCGTCAACACCGCAGGACCGCCGATCAAACCGCCCACTGGATTCAGATCGTCGAACGCGATGCGTTGAAATTGCGCGAGCGTGCCTTTGCCTTGCGCGCGCCAAACGATCTGCGCGCCATCCGCGTTTGCCGCGCGCGTCGTTTCCAGCCGCGCGCCGTGAGTTTGCAGGCGCGTCGTCAGCGCGGCTTGCAACGCGCGCGCGTTGGTTTCCCAGCCCGGCTGCTGCATTTGCGCGGCGGTGAACGCGGTCGTGATTTCGATGTGCCACGTCACCGCGTCCGCGCTCGCGCTGACGATGGACCCAGAGACCGTCGCCAGCAGACTCAGCAGCGCGAATCCGAAAAGAGTGCGTCCTCGTCGGACGGAGTTTAGCATTTTTCGCTCCTCGTGATTGCCATTATAGCGCAAATCTACGCCACGCCCAATAGTACCTGCGCGTATCGCGCCGCGCGGCTGTAACGGTTGGCGCATAATCTCTTGCCAGGCGATTGAACTCGCGGCAAAAACCTGCCTGTGCAGACTGAATCCAGCCGACGAAGGTCGGCTTCGATTTTGTTGCTGCGACGTATCGTCGCCCGATCCGACGCGGCATCTTGTTATTCTTGACAAAGACCAATTGTTAGTGTATACTAATTCCAAGAATTCACTCTAACTTATAAGGAGGTTTGTATGGACTCGCTTTTGCCATCCGCGCGCGAAACGGCGGAAATGATTTTGCTCACGCTCGCCCGCGCCGAAGAAAACGGCGCGACGCTCACGCGCGACGGGCTAGCGCGCGAACTGAACGTTTCATCTGCGCTCCCCCTCCAATCGCTCAGCGCCGAATCCTTGATCGCGCTCGATGCGACCGGGACACTCTCACTCACGCCCGCCGGACGCGAACGCGCGCGCGCGTTACTGCGCCGCCATCGCTTGGTCGAGCGGCACTTGACCGATGTGCTGGGACTCGACTGGACGCGCGCGCACGAGCAAGCCGATCAACTCGAACACACCGTTTCGGCGGCGGAGGAAGCCGCGCTGTCCGCGCAACTGGGCAATCCCGATACCTGCCCGCACGGCAATCCGATTCCGGGCACGCGTGCGGCTGCGCCCACCGCCGCGCGATCGCTCGCCGAGTGCGCGGCGCAAACGCGCGGCGTCATCGCGCGCATCAGCACCGAAACGCCGGACGCGTTGCGGCATCTGGCGACGCTCGGCTTGTTGCCCAACGTCGCCGTCGTCGTCGAAAATCAAGCGCCGTTTGGCGGACCCGTGCTCGTGCGCGTCGGACATTCGCATTACGCGCTCGGACGCGATCTCGCCGCGCGCATTTGGATCGATCTCAACAGGTGATTGACTATGCCTCCTCGAACTTTGCATCACATTCATCCCGACGCGGCGAACGCCTGCGCGACTGGATGTCCCAGTTGCGGACATCACCATCGTCATCGGCACGGTCACACCGATCTGACGATTGCGCTCGCAGGCAACCCGAACGTCGGCAAATCGTCCTTGTTCAATCGCTTGACCGGCGCGAACGCGGAAACCGCGAATTATCCCGGCAAAACTGTCGCGCTGAATTTCGGCGAATCGAAATTTGGCGACAAGCGGATCGGCGTGATCGATCTGCCGGGCACGTACGCGCTGGGCGCGCAAAGCGAAGATCAACAAGTGGCGCGGCAAGCGGTGTTGGAAAATCCGCCGGATGCGATCGTCGCGATTGCCGACGCGACGAATCTCGAACGCAATCTCTATTTGATTTTGCAATATCTCGACTTGGGTTTGCCGCTGGTGCTGGCGGTCAACCTGGTGGACGAAGCCGCGCGCGCCGGAATTACGATTGATGCGGCTTGCCTGGCGCGCGCGCTCGGCGTGCCGGTGGTGCCGACGATTGCGACGCGCGGCAACGGCGTTCACGAACTGATGGACGCCGCGGCGCGCGTGCGTGTTCCGACGAATGGTCCGGCGTACGACATCGAAATCGAAACGGCGATTGACGCGCTGGCGCGGACGATTCGAACGACCTTGAGCGAAACGCCGTACCGGCTGACGCCGCGCGCGCTCGCGATTCTGTTGTTGGAACAAGACGCCGAACTGACGCGCGCGGTCGAACGTCTGCCGCGCGGCGCGGACGTGGTGACGCACGCGCGCGCGTTGAGCGCGGCAATCGAAGCGCGCGTGGGCGAGCCGTTGAGTTTGCACCTGCCGCGCGCGCGCCACGCATTGGCGCAGATCATCGCGCGGGACGCGCAAAGTCAGTGCGACGCGCGCGAACCGTTGTCGGCAAAATTGTGGCGCTGGTCCATCCAGCCGCTCACCGGAATTCCGACGCTGCTCGCGCTGTTGATCGCGCTCTTTGCGTTTTTGTTTTGGGTCGGCGGCGCGCTGGCGGAGGCGTTCGCGGAATTTTGGGGCGCGTTCGTTTCGCCGCCGATTCAAATGATCGTCGGCGCGATCCTGGGTGAAAGCATCGTCGCCAAAATCGCGCTGTGGGGATTCGACGCCGGGATCGCCGCCGCGCTCGAAATCGGCATTCCGTACGTCCTGACGTTTTACGCGCTCCTCGCGCTGCTCGAAGACAGCGGGTATATGAACTCGATCGCGTTTCTGCTGGACGCGCTGATGAAACGCTTGGGCTTGCACGGTCGCGCGGTGATTCTACTGCTCGCCGGCGCGGGGTGCAACGTCCCGGCGATTATGGGGACGCGGGTGTTGACGACGCGCCGCGAACGGATCATCGCGTCCACGCTGATCGTGCTGACGCCGTGCTCGGCGCGCACGGCGGTCATCGCCGGAGGCGCGGCGTTGTTTGCGGGCTGGCAGTACGGCGCGGCGATTCTGCTGATCACACTCGCGGTGATCATTCTCGTCGGCGTTGGCTTGGCGCGCCTAATGCCGGGGCGCTCGGACGATCTGGTGATGGAAATGTTTCCGTTCCGCGTCCCCACGTTGAACGTCGTCGCGCGCAAGACCTGGTTTCGCTTTCGCGAATTCATTCTGACCGCGCTACCCATCGTGCTGATCGGCAGTCTGGTGATGGGCGCGCTGTACGAAACTGGCGTCATTTGGATTTTCAGCGCGCCGCTCGCGCCGATTGTGGAGGGCTGGCTGGGGTTGCCAGCGGTCGCCGGGCTGACGCTGATTTTTGCGACGCTGCGGAAAGAGCTCGCGCTGCAATTTCTGTTGACGCTCGCGCTGGTGCAGTACGGCTCGGGCGCGGACAACGTGCTGGCGTTTATGACGCCGCACCAAATTTTTGTGTATGCGCTCGTCAACACGCTGTACATTCCTTGTCTGGCGACGTTTGCGGTGTTGCAAAAAGAACTCGGCGCGCGCGCCGCGGTTGGGATCGCGGGATTTACGATCGCGCTGGCGGTTGTGGTCGGCGGCATCGCGCGGTACGTGCTGACGATGCTTTGAGCGCGTTGATGGAATAAAAATCCTGGAGGGTTTTGCAACCCTCCAGGTTTTTTATTCCGGGATGTTATTGCCCCGTCTTTGCCGGAACTTTGTCTACGATCACGTTCTTGTTCGCGTTGCGCTCGGTTGCCTTGGCGGCGTCCACCGTGAGGAAGATTTTAGCGTTGCCGTGACACGCGTCGCACGAGGCGTTTTGCGCGGTCTTGCGTTGAATGTTGTGCGGCGTCGTCATTCGCCAACTGGGAACCGCATCGGGATTCGGAAACGTGATGCCATAGCCCTTGAACAAATCTGCATTCGTCGGCACGTGGCGCACGACGGTATAGTTGTACGGACGCTCTGCCGTCTTGTTGGGATTCTTGCCGATCTTGAAATCGAGCCACGACGGATCGAGGGTGCGGAACGGCAACCCCTTGGCGTCTTTGCCGGTGTGACAGTTCGCGCAGTTCTTGTACGCGACCGAGTGGCACACTTGGCAGGACAGTTTATCCTTGTGCAACGTGTGTTGCGTGATCCGGGCGTTAGACATCGTGTCTTTGTGACACGACTCGCAAGTCACCGTGGGTTTGTCCCACATCGTCGCGCGCAGCTGCCCGTCGCCGTGCGCCGACGCGCTCTTGTGACAGGTCATACACGTCATCTGCAATTTGCTCGCGTGTACGTCACCGGGAATGAAATCATAGTTGCCGAAGAACTCGTCGCCGACGCGCGCGCCGTGACACGCGGTACACGTTTCTTTGACTGATGCTTTTTTGCTGGCGGTATGCCCTGCCAAGAATCCGCCGCCCGTGAACGCGGGACGGCTGATGTGGCATTGTCCACACGTGCTGTGACATTCGGCGCAATGATTGTTGAACGCTTCTTTCAGGACGGGCGAGTTGACATCCGCGCCAACGGCTTTAAGATACGTCCAGTACCCGTTTTGGTTGACGTGCAAACTCGTCGCGGCGTGCTGGACTTGTTTGTCGTGACAGAAACTGCACGCTTTTTCAGGATGCTTGCTCGGTTCGGCGATGATGTTCTTGTGCGCGGCGGCTTGATCCGAGGTCGCGCCGTTTCCATTGTGGCAAGTGACGCAACCCAATCTCCCGTGAGTGGATTGGAGGAATTTCGCATCACCGAGAAAAACTTTTTCCCACGCTTCCAGCGGGGTGACGGCGCCGCCTCAGCCCTCGCCTTGCGTTTCCGCCGATTTCTCAACTTTGGTGACGGCGAGTTTCTTCAGCGTTTCTTTGTCGCTGTGACATTTGATACAACCATCACTTGTCGGAACGGGTGTGGGCGGCGGCGCGGTCGTGGGTTTCGCGACGACGGTGGGCGTCGGCGCAGGCGCGCTGGCGGGTGACGCGCACGCCGCAAGCATTCCAGCCGCACCCAACGCGATCAGCACAAACCCAATCAAGCGAAAATGTGACATTGATCGTTCTCCCAAAAGAAAAGGGCGCACCGTCGCGCTCTCCGATCATCAGAGAGTTCGACCGTGCGCCCCTCACTTGTCCAGACGCGCGGAAAGAATTACGGTTTGACGACCGGCAGGTTTGCCGCCTTCCACGAAGGCAACCCACCGAGCAAACTCTTGACGTTGGTGTAACCCAAGAGGTGCAGCGCCATCATTCCGATTGCGCCGCGATGCCCCACCGCGCAGTAGATGACGATCGGCGCCGTCTTGTCTTTGGGCAGTTTATCCAGACTCTTGACCAGCGTGTTGAGCGGCACCGTCACCGAGCCCTCGATCATTCCCTGATCCGCCACTTCGGCAGGAGTACGCACATCGAGCAGGAAGGGCTTTGCCGTTGCCAGCGCGTCTTTCAACGCGGGCGCGGCGATGCCGTTCCACTTGACTTCGAATTGCGCGGTCAGATACTTGTCGAGCGTTTCCAGCATCACTTTGTCAACGTCCGGCGCTTTACCGGCGGTCGGCGCAACCGATGCGACGGTCGCGACGGGCAAGTTCGCGGCTTTCCACGCGTTAAAGCCGCCCGACAGACTCTTGACGTTGGTGTAGCCCAACAGGTGGAGCGTCACCATTCCAATTCCACCGCGATGACCCACCGCGCACAACACGACGATGGGCTGATCCTTCGCTGGAAGTTTGTCCAGATTCTTGAGCAAGTTTTTCAACGGGATGTTGACCGATCCGGCGACGAAACCGTTGTCTTTGAGTTCTTGCTCTTCGCGCACATCGAGCAAAAAGGGCTTGGCTGTTGCCATCACGTCGTTCAACGCGGCAGGCGCAATGCCGTTCCATTTTTGATCGGCGGCGGCAGTCAAATACTTGTCGAGCACCGCGCTCATATCCATCATTGCGGCTTTAGTGGGTACCGCGGTCGGCACGGCAGTAGGAACGGCGGTCGGTGCTTTGGTCGGTTCCGGCGCTTTGGTTGGCACCGCCGTTGGCACGGCAGTCGGCGCAACCGTCGGCGCTTTGGTCGGCGGAACCGGCGTGGGGGTGGGCGTTGGTTGCGCGCACGCGGTCACGATCAGCGCGAGCGTCAACAACGCGAGAACAAACAAACGCTTGGACATTCTAATCCTCCAAAATTTTTTTGACGATAAGAAATCTCTCCCGGTGATGAAAAGAGACGACCTTCGTCCACAAGTGTTCGCCATACGCATTGTCTCCATCTGCGTAACGCGCGATGAATCATATCACACCACAATCCCAAAGTCAATGAATTTAGCACTAATTTGATATACAAATTCTTTATTGGCAAAAGATATAATCCTTATAACAAAAACAGGTTCGGTCCGATTTCTTATGATTCGGGGATTCAGAAGATTGACCGCACCACTCGATTTGTTTCCGGGGACTGCTCAGACCTGCTCCATTTCAGCCAGAGCGCAGAGACCAAAGAGAGATTTTTCGCGCGTCTACCCGGAGCCGATTTTACGCTGACGTTGACGGAATGAAACGATGCGACTATACTCGCGACAATGTCAAACATTCCACTTCCCCTTCGCCCCGCGTGGGTCGAAGTGAATTTATCAGTGATCGAAAGCAACACGCGCCGTCTGGTAGACATTACGCGCGGCGCGGAGGTGATGGCGATTGTCAAAGCGAACGCGTACGGACACGGCGCAGTCGAGGTCTCGCGCGCGGCGTTGCGCGGCGGCGCGCGCTGGCTCGGCGTCGTCGCGCTGGGCGAAGCGCTGGAATTGCGCCGCGCGAACATCACTGCGCCGATTTTGGTGACGGGCTATACGCCGCCCGATTGGACGCGCGCCGCCGTCGAGAACGATGTGACGCTCACCGTTTTCACGCTCGATGGCGCGCGCGCGCTTGCCGACGCGGCGCGCGCGTTGAACACGAATGCGCGAATGCATCTCAAAGTGGACACGGGATTGTCGCGCTTGGGCGTTTTGCCGGAAGACGCGGTTGCGTTCGCGCGCGCGGTCAACGCGCTATCGAACGTCGAAATCGAAGGCGTGTACACACATTTCGCCGTGTCGGACACGCCCGACGCGTTTGGCGTTATCGGCGCGGGCGATGTATTCACGCAAACGCAGTTGACGATTTTCCGCGACGTGTTGCGCGCGCTCGCGGGCGCGGGGATTCGCCCGCGCTATCGGCATTGCGCGAATAGTCCGGCGGCGCTCCGGATGCCTGACGCGCGTTTCGACCTGGTTCGCAGCGGCATTTTGATCTGCGGACTCGATCCCGATCCGCAAGTGCCGCGTCCGCCCGGTTTCGTTCCGGCGCTCGCGTTCAAAACCCAGGTCGCGCACGTCAAGCCCGTGGCGGCGGGCGCGTACGTCGGATACGGCGACGCGTTTCGCGCGCCGCGCGCGCTGCGCGTCGCGATTGTGATGGTCGGCTACGCGGATGGCTATCGGCGCAAATTGGCGAACAACGGCGCGGTGTTGATCCGCGGCGCGCGCGCGCCGATCATCGGACGCGTGTGTATGGATCAATGTTTCGCGGATGTGACGGAAATCGCGGACGCGCAAGCGGGCGATCAAGTCGTGCTGATCGGCAAGCAAGGCGCGGAGGAAATCCGCGCGGAGGAAATTGCCGAATGGATGGGAACGAACAATTACGAAACGGTGACGACGATTAGCGCGCGCGTGGAGCGAAGATACGTCGAAAGATGAAGGATGAGGGATGAAGGATGAAAATGGCAGAAGGTCATCTTCATCCTTCTGCCTTCATCCTTAGTTTTTCGAGAACGTTCCCGTGTCCGCGTCCCATACATCGGGAAACGCTTCGGTTTCGAGTTGCATCGCCGCGCCTTCGGCGTCCATTTCGTCCAGCGCTTCGTCCGCCATTTCGTCCAGGTGCGAGATCATAATCCATTCTTCGATCGCGTCGCGCGCCACATCGCGCACATCACGATCGCGCGCGCGCGCGAGTTTTTCCAGAACCGGATACGCGCGTTCGTCGCCGGTCTCGCCGAGCGCGTAGATCGCGAGGAGTCGCAACGGCTTGCGAATCGTCTTGTTCGTCGCCAATCCGATCAACGTGTCGGTTGCTTCCGTCAGCCCCAGTTCTCCGGCGGCGCGCACCGCTTCGTACTGAATCTGCAAATCGTCGCTGCGCAGTTCGGCAAGAATGTGCTTTGCCCACTGCGGATGACCGTGCCGCGCCATCGCGAAAATCGCGCTGATTTTCATCCGGCGGTCGCGATGAAAGTACGCCCACTCGATCAGATCGATCACCGCCGGATCGTCCGAGCGAAACGCCAACGCTTCCAGCGCGTAGCGGCGCGCGGTCAACGCTTCGTCCGGATCGTGCGCGATGCGAAGCAGAAAATCGGCGACGCGCTGATAATCGGCGGGCGTGATTTCCACGAACGGCGCGTCCCATCCCTCCAGCGCGGCTTCTTCCCCTTCGTAAATGTAGCGTCCGAGCGCGGAGATCGCGTACGCGCGCACATCGGCGTGCGGCTCTTCCGTCGCTTTCCGCATCAACAGATCGATCCAACGCGAATCGGGATCGTTCCACAGGCACGCGATCGCTTCGGCGCGCACTTCGGCGTCGGGATCGTCCAACAAGGAGCGCAGCAGCGTGAGCGCGTGCTTGTCGAACGGGCGATAACCTTCTTCCAAATCCACCAAGTACGATAGTTTGGCGCGTTTGGTCATTCGAGTCAATCCGGGCATACGTCGTTTTCCTGAAGCAAATTCTCTACCTCTATTTTATCACGATTGCCGATTTTTTGCCAATGGGCTTTGCGCGCGCTTTTGGCTTGGTCAAAGCCCCCGTGTCATTTCGAGACGCTTCGCGCATACCGCGCGCGCGCAAAGCGTGTTCAAGCCGAGAAACTTGTCCTGTCATCGCCCGAAGATCAATCTTCGGGCTGAGTAGCCGAAGGACGCTTAAGCGTCCTTGAACTGCTCAGACCTGTCGTTCACGACGGGTCAAGTTTCTGGGTAGCGGAGCGAGAAATCTCCGCGCGGGCAGCCGAGATTTCTCGTCGGCACAAATCGCTTCCTCGAAATGACAATGACAAAACCCTAATCTGGACAAGCCAGAACCAAACAGGTTGAGTTGACATTTGTATCGGTGATGGATTAAACTCTTGGCTGAAATTTCTGTCTCGGAGAACAAATCATGTCCGCCCAAGAGCCAAACCCATCTCA
>VGOB01000102.1 GCA_016865935.1 Chloroflexota bacterium
CAACAAGCGGTGTGATCTGAGTCTGTTTCAACTGGGCCTGCGTCTGCTTGAGCACTTACTCAACGAAGGCAAGCGTATCCCGGTATCATTCCAACCAATTGTGGTCTAAAAAGTGTACGGTAGTGAAATTCGCAATTCGCAATTCAGAGGATATGATGCCACACACTCTCAACGTCTCCGCCATCCGCGAAGATTTTCCGATTCTACAACAGCAAGTTCACGGCAAGCCGCTGGTCTATCTCGACAGCGCGGCAACGTCGCAAAAACCCGACGCGGTGATCCGCGCGATGGACGCGTACTATCGGACGACGAACGCGAATATTCATCGCGGCGTGTACGCGTTGGCGGAACAAGCGACGGAACAGTACGAAGGCGCGCGGCACAAAATCCAAAAGTTCATCAACGCCAAATCGTGGCGCGAAATCATCTACACGCGCAACGCCACCGAAGCGATCAACTTGGTCGCATACGCGTGGGGGCGCGCGCAGATTCAGGCAGGCGATGAGATCGTTTCAACCGTGCTGGAACATCACGCGAACCTCGTCCCCTGGCAATTGCTTGCCAAAGAAAAAAACGCGCGCCTGAAATTCATCGGCGCGGACGCGCAGGGCTTGCTGCGCGCCGACGACATCGCCACACTCATCACCGCGCAAACGAAACTCGTCGCGGTGACGATGGCGTCCAACGTCGTCGGTACGCTCACGCCGATCCATTCGATCATCGCGCGCGCGCACGCGGTCGGCGCGCGCGTGGTTGTGGATGCGGCGCAAGCGGTTCCGCATATGGCAGTGGACGTACAATCGCTCGATTGCGATTTCCTTGCGTTTAGCGGACACAAGATGCTCGGTCCCTTCGTCGGGATTTTGTACGGCAAGCGCGCGCTGTTGGAAAAAATGGAACCCTTCCTCGGCGGCGGCGATATGATTCGCGAAGTGTTTCTGGATCATTCCACCTGGAACGATCTTCCCTGGAAGTTTGAAGCCGGTACGCCTGCGATCGCCGAAGCAATTGGTTTGGGCGCGGCGGTGGATTACTTGACCGCGCTCGGAATGGACAACGTGCGCGCGCACGAACGCGAGCTGACCGCGTACGCGCTCGATCAATTGCGCGCGATCAAAGGCATCCGCATTCTCGGTCCACTCGATCCGGAGCAACGCGGCGGCGTGATCGCGTTCAGCATTCCGGAAGCGCATCCGCACGATGTCGCGCAAATTTTCGACGGCGAAGGAATTTGCGTGCGCGGGGGGCATCACTGCGCGATGCCGTTGCACGATTATTACGGACTGTCTGCGACGACGCGCGCGTCGTTCTACGTGTATAACGCGCCGGAAGAAGTTGACAAGTTGGTGGAAACGATTAAAAAGGTACAGCAGATTTTCAAGGGATAGGTCTTGCAGGGAGGGTGAGTATGGCAATCACGTGGCCCAAGGAAACAGCGCGACTCTTGACTGAATTAACCGGCGAAGCGCGTCCAGATACGGCAATGTGGATTGTTCTCAAAGACGCAGTCGAGCATCGCCTAGAGCAAATTACGTTGAGCGAGCGCGCGTACCAATCCAAATATGGTATGCCATTTGAAGAATACCGGCGACGCTGGGAAACCACAGATGCGCCAGCGGACTATGCGTTTGAATCAGAGCGCGATTACTTGGAATGGGAAGCTCTGATCACGCGTAAGGCGCGCCTGGAGAAAATGCGTGCGGGATTTCCAGCATGACCACCGCCGAACTCCTGCGCCGGCTGAGCGACGTGTGCCAAGCTCACGCCCTGGTCGAGTCGTACGCGGTAGACGCGGTAGATGAAGACACCTTGAGCGTCCGCGTCTTTTTGATGGATGCAAGTTTCATCAACGCGTTCTACAACCTCGCCACTGACAAAACCGCGTTCGCGTGGATCCGCGAGGGCAAACGCGTCTACGGCAAAGACAATGCAAAGATGGGTTGGCATATTCACCCTTTTCGCTCTCCCGAACAACATCTGCTTTGTGAACCGATCAACTTTGAAATATTCTTGCGCGAAGTTGAGAATTTTTATTCCCAGGTTTGAAAACAGCGATGGACGATCTTTACCGCGAACTCATTCTCGATCATTATCAACATCCGCACAATCACGGCGAAATTCCCGGCGCGGATATTTCGTACGAAGACTCGAATCCATTGTGCGGCGATAAGATTCGGATTGACATCAAACTGCAAGGCAACGTCGTCGCCGATGTGAAATTCAACGGCAAGGGTTGCGCGATCAGCCAAGCATCCGCATCCCTGCTCACCGACGAATTGATCGGCAAGTCGCTCGACGAGATCAAGAAGATGGACAAGCAGTTCATTCTCGATTTGCTCGGCATTCCGTTGGGACCCACGCGGATCAAGTGCGCGCTGTTGCCGCTCAAAGTGATCAAGGCGGGCGTTTACGGCGTCACGACGTGGCCCGATGAGGAAGAAGACTGAGTGGGAGCGCGGGAGAGAGGGAGCAGGGGAGAAACCATTGGAAATTCGCGGTCTGATTTGGTACGCCGAAATTATCGAGAAATTGGAAACCCGGCATAACGTCGAGCAAGACGAAGTTCGTCAAGTCTTGCGCGGCTCGCCCAAGTTTCGTTTTGTCGAAAAAGGTCATCGCCCCGGAGAAAACGTCTACTCGGCAACCGGACAAACCGAATCGGGTAGATACTTGATTGTTTTCTTCGTCTACAAGAAAGACAAGCGCGCGATGATTCTCTCGGCGCGCGCTATGGATGCAAGCGAGAGGAAAACGTATGAAAAGAAGTAAGACTCCAATTTCCAAAGCCACAACCTACAAAGAGATTGCGGAATTCTGGGACACGCACAGTCTCGCGGACTTTTGGGATCAGACCCAAGCGGCGACTTTCCAGGTGAACATTCAATCCGAAGTGATTTACTATCCACTGGCGCAAGGACTCGCTATGCAAATCCGCAAGATGGCAAAGCGGCAAGGTGTTCGTCCAGAAACTTTACTGAACATTTGGGTTCAGGAAAAACTTCAAAAGGCGTAACTCGTGTCGGATTTTATTGCCATCGCCAAACTAGCCGACATCCCACCCGGCGCGATCAAATCGTTCGACGTGAACGGCGAATCTGTGTTGATCGCGAATTGGCAAGGCGCGCTCTTCGCGACGCAAGACCTTTGCACGCACGACAACGGCACGCTCTCCGACGGTGCGCTCGTGGACGGCGCGATCGAATGTCCGCGTCACGGCGGACGCTTTAGCGCGCAAACCGGCGCGGCAACGCAGATGCCCGCGATGTTTCCGATCAAAACGTTTCCGATCAAAGTCGAAGGTGAGAACGTGCTGGTCGCAATCGAATGAACAAAAAACCCGCGCGATATGCGCGGGCTTTTTGTTTGGCTCGCATTTCCACTCTGATCAACCGCCGCGGCGCGTCCCCGCTCACTCGAACCCGATCCGTTTTTCAGCGCGCGCGCAAACGCGTGATCAGCACCAGCGCCGCGCCCAGCACGATGATCGCAGGACTCACCGGCAGATCGAACGCATACGCCAGGGCAAGCCCGCTGAGATTCGTAGTCAATCCCAGGATCGCGCTCCAGAGCAAAATGCTTTTCAGGTCTTTGCCGATTTGGCGCGCCGCCAGCGCAGGCAGAATCGTCACCGCGTCCACGAGCAACGCGCCGGTGACGCGCATCGCGACGGCGACACTCAGACAAATCAGAATGATGATCGCATAGTAGATCACCCGCGCTGGCACACCAACCGCGTGCGCGAGTTCGCGATCGTACAACACCACCTGGATTTCTTTGTAGAAAATTGTGAGGAAGGCGATGAGCGCGAGCGCGATCAACACAATCGTCAGCAGATCGTTGTTCGTCAGCGCGAGAACGCTCCCCCAAAAAAGATTGAACGCCTCGATCGCGTGAATGTTCGCCTTGTAAAAAATAACGAACGCGAGACCGAGTGTCACCGTCATCATCAAGCCGAGATAGCCGCCCGCCGAAATATCCGCGCGTTCGCTCAAGCGCGCAATCGTCACGCCGACGATCAGACTCGACAGCATCGCGACGATTGTAATGTCCACGCGCAGCATCAACGCGATCGCCGCGCCGAGCAGCGCGGTGTGCATCACGGCAAAACGCGCCGGGATCATTTCGAGTGTCAAAATAAAAACGCCGATGGCGGGGAACGTGATGCCGGTCAGCACGAGCGCGACGAGCGCGCGCTGCATAAACGGCATTGCGAGTACGTCAAGCATATCCCAACTCGGCGATGGAATCGATCGCGCACGCCTGACCCGCGTCGAACAGATAGAGCCGCTGGCACAAGCGCGCCACTTCGACGTTGTGCGAGACGATGACGACGGTGATGCCGCGTTCGCGATTCAACTGTTGCACCTGGCGCGCCAGTTCCACTTGCCCCGCGCGATCCAAACTCGCGGTCGGCTCGTCGAGCAAAAGCAATTCGGGCTCTTGCGCCAGCGCGCGCGCAATCGCGACGCGCTGCGCCTGTCCGCCCGATAGATTCTGCGCCAGCCGCGACGCGAGATCGCCGATTCTCATTTGTTCGAGCGCGCTGACAACGAGCGCGTGATCGCGCGCGGTGAGCGCGCGCCCCATGCCCGCCAGACCATACCGCCCCATCGCGACCGCATCGCGCACCGTCACCGGAAACCGTCCGCCGGGCAATTTCTGCGGCACATAGCCGATGCGCGGACGCGCGTGATGATAACGCGCCCCGCCGACCACATTTCCCAACACCGTGAGCGTACCCGCGGCAAGCGGCACGAGCCCCAGCGCGGCTTTGAGAAATGTTGACTTGCCCGCGCCATTCGCGCCAAACAAGCCGATCATTTCGCCGCGCTGAACCGTCAGCGATACATCGCGCAACGCGAACACATCCCCATAGCGCGTCGAGATATTTTCCGCGACCAACGCGTGCTCGCCGCGCGCTGGCACACGCGCTTGCGCGCAGTAATGCTCCGGCGCATCGTCGACGCGCGGATCGACAAACCCCGCCGCCGTCAACAACGCGCGCGTCTCCTCGCCGCTCGGCAACAGGTGATCGTGGATCACCGTCGCCGCCGCCTGGCGATGAATTGCATTGATCTGCTCGCGTCCGATCTCGTGCGCAATCAGTACGGACGCGCCGGGTTTCAACACGCGTTTGATCTCAGCCAGCGCACCCGGTTTGTCTACAAAATGCGGAAAACTGCCGTGACAAACAACCAGATCGAAACTGGCAGCGCGCACGGGCAGACCTTGCGCGTCCGCTTGCGCGAATGCGGCAAACGGCGCGCGCGCCGCAGCGCGCGCCAACATCGCTTGCGCCAAATCGAGTGAGACAAAACGCGCGTGGGGCGCGTACTCGCGCGCAATCGGCAAGAGCGCGCCCGTGCCGGTTCCAATCTCCAGCACGCGCCGCGCCTCGCGCAAAAGCGGCGCGAACGGCGCGAGGACGCCGCGCAACTTTTCGCCGCGTTCGGGAGGTTGCAGCGCGTCCCATCCGGTCGCGAGCGATTCGAAGAATTCGCGTTGCGCGTTCATCTTTTGCGGCGCAAGAAAAATACCACTCCACCAATGATCACCGCGCCGATCGCCAGCGCGCCGACGATCATCGTCCAGTCCACACCCGGCTTGGTGGGCGTTTGTCCGACCGCGCTCAACAACGCGCGCGCGTTGTAGCGGTACACATCTTCAATGCTCGCGGTGTTGTCCTTGCCGGGAAAATTGATCAACTGCACGTATTTGGCTTTCGCGCTTTCGGCAATCGCTTGACCGACGGGATTGTGGTAATTGTCAATCACGATGAACGCGCCGGATTTCGCCAAATCGGCGACGACGGTGGGCGAGGGTTCCGCCGGACCAAACTCGCCGACGATTTCCCAACCGAGCCACTCGACGCCGGGGCGTTGCATTTTGTGGACGACCGCTTTGCGATTCGGGTACGCTTTTTGCACGTCCGCTTTGTACTGCGCGGCGACCGCGTCGAATTCCTTCGACCATTTTTCCCACGCCGCCGTCGTGCCGAGCGCGTCGGCGATCAACTTGGCTTGTTGCTTGACCGTGTTGGGATTGTTTTCGGTCAGCACTTTGAGCGCGGTGACTTTATCGCCGCCCGCGGTCTCGGTCAATTTTTGCGCGAATTTTTCATAGCCCGCGAACACGACGAGTTTCGCGCCGCGCACCTTGTCCAAGTCCGAGGGTTTGATTTCGTACTCCGGCGGATGTTTGAGATCGAGCGGCGCGATCACGGTGACGGTGCCCGCGCCGGCGGCGCGCGCGAACGCGCCCGTCCACGATGTGGACGCGACGACGCTGGGTGACTGCGCGCTGGTTGCAACCATTGTCACACTCAGCAACGCGACGAGCAAAAACATGAAAGCGGTTAGTTTCTTCATTTGGGTTTCCCTTCTTTGATGTGCGACCACTGACGGTCGCGATTTTTTTCGTTCGTCACTCGTGCGTCTGCGGACGCAACGCCGCGACGAGTCCATCGGCAATCAAGGTCGTCGAGAGGATGGTCAACGCGAGCGCCGCGCCGGGAAAGACGAATAGCCACCACGCGGTCCGAATGAACCGCTGCGCGTTGTTGAGCAGCTGCCCCCAACTGACGAGCGTCGGATCGCCCAAGCCGAGAAAACTCAAACCGGCTTCGGTGAGAATCGCGCCGGCGATCTGCCGCGCCGCGCTCACGACGACCGGCGCGAACGCATTCGGCAGAACGTGCCGAAACATAATTGCCAACTCGTGCGCGCCGATGGAACGCGCGGCGATGACGAACTCGCGATTCTTGATGCTCAACACTTGCGAACGCAGCAAGCGCGCAGGCCCCGTCCAGAACGTCAGCCCCAGCATCAGCGCGACCCACATGATGTTGCTCCCGAACAACGAGACGAGCAACAGCGCGAGAAAAAAACGCGGCAACATCTGGAACGTCTCGGTCACGCGCATCAACAGGTCGTCCCACCATCCGCCGACGTAGCCAGACACGAGACCGACGAGTGTGCCGATCAACGTCGAGGTGAGCGCGGTGACCAGCCCAACTATCAACGCGACACGCGTGCCGTGAATCACATTGCTGAACGTGTCGCGTCCCAAGTCGTCGGCGCCGAACCAATGCGCGAGCGAGGGCGCGTGCAGAGCATCGGCCACCGTCACTTTGGGATTCGTCGGCGCGATGATGTTTGCAAAAATCGCGATGAGCAAAATCACCAAGCCGATACCCAGCCCGACAAGCGCGCCGGGTTGATGCGCGTATCGAATGAACCAGTGGCGCGGGGGAAGCGCGTACTCGAGCGGCAGATTCATCGCGCTTCAAAACGGACACGCGGGTCAATGCGCGTGTACAGCAGATCGGTGATGAGGTTGCCGATCACGACACCGAACGCCGAGACGAGAAACATCGCCATCAACAGCGGATAGTCACGCGCAAGCATCGCGTCGTACAGCAAACGCCCCAAGCCGGGCCAGGCGAACACGATTTCGACGAGCACCGCGCCGGTGAGCAGCGCGCCGAGTTGTCCGCCAATCGCGGTGACGACCGGCAAGAGCGCGTTCCGCAGAATATGACGACGCACCACGATCGTTTCGCGGAGACCTTTGGCGCGCGCAGTGCGCGCAAAATCTTCGCCGCTCAGATCGCGCAGCGTCGCATCGGTGAGACGCACGAGCAAACCGATCTCGACGACGGCGAGTGTGAGCGCGGGCAGAGCGAGATGATGCGCGATGTCAAACACGCGCGCGATGCCGGTGTAGCCCGCGCGTAGCGATTCCATTCCGTAGACCGGAAACCAACCGAGTTGGTACGCGAAGAACAAGATCGATAGTTGCCCGATCCAGAACACCGGCAGCGCATAGCCCAACGCCGCGCCGGTGCGGATGAACAATCCCAGGTTGCCGCTCGGACGCGAACCGGCGATCATACCCAGTCCGATGCCGACGATGATCGCAATCGTTTGCGCGGTCAGCATCAAAAGCAGAGTCGCCGGGACGCGTTCGAGAATGACGGCGAAGACAGGTTGTCCGTAACGGAACGAGTAGCCGAAATCGCCGCGCAGAATGTTTAGCACATAGCGCGCGAACTGTTCATACGCCGGACGATCCAGCCCGTACTTGGCGCGCATTTCGGCATAGTACGTCTCGTTGCCGCTATCGCCCGCCAAGATCAAAACGGGATCGCCCGGCGCAAGTTGGATGAGCGTAAAATTGATCGCGAGAATCAACAGAACGACCGGCGCGAGTTGCAACAGTCGCCGCACGAGATACGCGCGCATCGTGCGTTATTTGCTCGACCACGCGTACTCGGCGAGACTGCTCGTCCAGGGACGCACGTCGTTGATCGTGTTGCGATGCGCGTACGCGCCTTCCGATTCGTACAGCCAAAAGTAGGGCAAGTCGTTCACGAGAATCTTTTGCAGTTCCGCGTAAATCGCCACGCGCTGGACGCGATTCGTTTCAGCAACGCCGCGCGCGAACAGTTCATCCACCATGGGATTCTTGTACGCCGCGCCGTTCGAGAACAAGACCGCTTTGATGTTCGTCGAATCGTACGCGCGGCGCACACCGATTTCGGGATCGGGTCCGTTGCAGTACGAGGCGTACCCCAGGTCGAACCCGCGCTTGATGAACACGGTTTGATTCGCTTCGTTGAAATCCACGATTTTCAACTCCACGTTCACACCGATTTGCGCGAAATTCTCTTTCAACACCTCTGCCATCTTGGCGACGGTGTTCGGAAAGACAGCGGTCAGTTTGAAGCGAAAACCATCCGCGCCTTTGGCGAGTCCCGCGCTGTCAAGCAGTTGATTCGCCTTTGCCGCGTTGTACTCGAATGTCGGCAGCGTCGAATCAAAGTACCACGCGGTCGTCGCCATCGGTCCGCGCGCGGCGCGACCTTGATTGAACAAGACCTGCTGCACCATCCGTTGGCGATCAATCGCGAGATTCAACGCTTGGCGCACCGGCAGTTTGTCGAGCGGCGCGCGTTGATGATTTGGGATGATCGTCTGCACGCAGAACGATCCGCCCGAACCGGCAGGACTGCGCTCGACGATTACGCCCGGTAATTTCGAAATGCGTTCCACATCCGACCCAGGTACGCTGACGTAATCCACTTCGCCGCGCTCGAACGCGATCAACGCGGTTGCTGTATCGGGAATGATCGAAAAGATCAACTTGTCAAAGTACGGCAAGCCGGATTTGAAATACTCGCGATTGCGTTCCAGCACGACTTGCTGACCTTTTTTGTACTCGACAAACTTGAAGGGACCTGTGCCAATCGGCTTGAGATTCGCCGGATGATTCTGCGGCTCACCGCCCACTTGGTACACGTGTTTGGGCAGAATCGGCGCTTCGATCACATTGAGTTGTTGCAAGAGCGGCGCGTAGGGCGTCTTGAAGCGAAAGACGACCGTGAGATCGTCCGGCGTTTCGATCTTGTCGAGTACCGGCGCAACGCCGGTTTGCGTGCGCGCGTGGAATTTCAACAACAAATTTTCGAAAGTGAATTTCACATCGGCGGAAGTGAACGGCTTGCCATCGTGCCACTTGACGCCGGGATGCAGTTTGAACGTGTACGTCTTGCCGTCGTCGGTGATCATCCAACTGTCCGCGAGTTCCGGCTGCGGTTTGAAATCCTTGTCGAGCGCGACCAAGCCGTTGTAGAGCGACCCGGCGGAAAAATGCAATGCGCCCGAGGTGCTGATCGCCGGATTCAAATGACCGGGATCTGTACCAGCAACGATGACGAACGTGCCGCCTTGTTTGGATGTGACGGCAGTAGGCGCCGCGGTCGTGCTCGGTTTCGTTGCCGTCGGTGGTTGCGTCGGCGCGCTGGTTGCCGTCGGCGCAAAAGTAGCCGCTGGAGTTGGCGCAGCAGTTGGAGCAGGCGCTGGTGATTGGCACGCCGCAACCAAAGCCGCGATCCCAACAAGCAGGATCAAACGCGATTGGGTTTTCATTTTCTTTCTTCTCCTTGCTTTAATATCGTCGCGTGTAGACTTCGCCGTAACATTCGGGACAAACCGGCTGACCCTCGCGCAAATGGACTCGCGCTTCCATCACTCCTTCGCCGCACTGCGCGCATTGAACACTCTTGAAAATGCGCGCTGGACTGGGCAATGGCGCGTCGACCCAACGCACATCGAACAATTCTTCATCCGTGCTTTTTTCCAGCCGCTCGAACGCAAGTTTACGGCGTTCTTCCGGTGGAAGGTCTGCCGCGCTAGACATCCCGCCGTACTTGAGCGCGACGCGAAGCATCTTGTTGTCACTGCGGCGACCGAACGTGAATACTTGCTTGCCCCAATCGCGCAAAATCAGATTGCCCTTGCCGACCGTGCAGCCGGTGAGATACTGCACCGCGTCCACGCCGCATGCATCGTTCTCGCAAATTGCGACGAGTTCTTCGTCTTGTGCGCGCGCGACGTTCAATTCGCGCAACGCGATCAGCGCGGCGCGATAGCCGATCGTCACACCAGGACAATAATGTCCGTGAAAGGCGATTACGCCTTCGAGTCTATCCTGAATCATAGGTGCGTCTCCTTTCCATGCGAAAAATGGTTCCCCCAATATGTTGTGGCATCAGATGTCTGCGCGCATCGCTTGACTGCATCCAAGATCAATTGGAGTGGGACACCTTGTTCACGCGCTATGCGCGCGCAATCGTCATATTCAGGGGTGATCGTCTGTGTCCCATTCGGACGATGCGCGACTTTGGTTTGGATCTTGCCGAATTCCGTCTCGACCAAGATGATTTCACGCGCGAGCGTGTAGCGTTGAACGATTCGTTCACGCACGCCAAGCGTCGTCGTCTCGTTCAATAGGATCGTGCGCAACTCTGCCGCGCGTTCGATTGGCGCGAACACACGCAACCAGGTTGCGAGCCGATTCTTTTTCATTTGCATCGGCGTCAATGTCACATCGAGCGCGCCCGCTTCGAACAAGCGCGCCATCACATAGTCGTACATTTGCGGATTCAGATCGTCAATGTTCGTTTCGAGTTCGACGATGGATTCCATCACGGCGGATGACGATGCGCTTGCGCCGAGAATCACGCGCAACACATTCGGCGTCGGATCATCGCGCGTGCCCGCGCCGTAACCAATCGCGCGCGGCGTCATACGCGGCAGCGCGCCATATTCGTTTGCCAATGTCGTCAGAATTGCCGCCGCGGTGGGCGTGATCGTTTCGCGTTCGCCGTCCACGCCAACAATCGGCGCATCGTGGAGCAGCGCGAGTGTTGCGGGTGCAGGCAAGGGAAAATTTCCATGCGCCATCGTCATCCGTCCGCGCGCGAGCGGAAAGGGTGAAACCACGACGCGCTCGACGCCGAGCAAGCGCAAGCCAACTACTGCGCCGACGACATCCACAATGGTGTCCAAGCCGCCCAATTCGTGGAGATGAATTTGCTCGATGGGTTGCGCGTGAATCTGCGCTTCGGCTTCGCCGATGCGCGTGAGGATGCGCGCGCTCGTCGCTTGCGCCTCAGCCGGCAATTTGCTCGCCGCAATCACGTCGATCAAATCGCGCAGATGCCGCTCGGTTTTTTTATCGTCCACGCGCACGTCGAGCCAGGTCGCCGCGATGCCGCGCCGCGTGACGCGCTTGGTTTCAAACGTCCAACCTGGAAGCGCGAGACCATCGAGCGCGGCACGCAACACATCAAGTTCCAATCCCGCATCGAGCAACGCGCCGAGAATCATGTTACCGCTTGCGCCGCCGATCAAATCAAAGTAGATGATATTGTTTTGCATCACTTTCTTTTCCATTCGAAGATTGTTTCCATTTACGTCATGGCTTGCGCCGACGATTCCACGCCGTCCGTTCGAAATAGATTCCGCTCGCGCTCGATCCACATCAACGCGCTGCGATTGATGCTGTAGATACCGATGTGATCGCCGCGGCGTTCGGCGATACGCGCGAGCGCGGCGCGCAGTTCAGCGCGGCGCGTGTCCGCGAGACGGAATTGATGCTGCCACCAGTCGAGCAGCGCGTCTTCGCTCTCGTACACATAGTTGGAACTCGTGGGCAAGATTTCTACGTCCGCGTAAATGCCCATTTCCATCAGCAGCGGATAAAATTCGCGGAAACTGGCGGGGGTGACACGCGGCTTGCCCAAAAATCGCACAGACAAATCGTGCTGCCACGCTTGGGTATCGCCTGTGCCCATCAAGATGACCACGCGCCGCGCCACGCGCAACAGCGCGCGCATCACCTGGTCAATCGGCTCGACGTTGTAGAGCGAGTGCGACGCGAACGCCAGATCGAATTCGCCGTCGAGTTCTGCGAGTCCATCTTCAACGGCGCGCGGAACGATCCGCACGTTCGTGCACCACGCCTCATCGAGTTTGTCCGCCAGAACACGCCGCATATTCGCGGACGGTTCGAGCGCGACAATTTGCTTCGCCGCGCGCGCAAGCGGCGCCGTGAACGCGCCGCTCCCTGGCCCGATCTCCAGCACGCGCGATTCCGCGTTCACGCACGCGAGTAGTTTCGGCGAGACGCGCGCGACGTAATCGTTGTGGCGCGCCCAATCGTCGTACCATTGCGCGAGCCGTTGCCACGTTTGCTCTTCGCTTTCGCGACGATCCTCGCACGACACGCGCACTTGCGCTTGCCATCGTTCGAGTGCTGTCAACGTAATCTCCTTCTTCGACCGCCGACCGTCGTAAATGTTTCGTTCGTCACGCGTGCGTCCGCGAACACAATACCTTGCCGAGTCCCTCCGCAATCAAGGTCATCGAGAGAACAGTCAGCGCGGGCGCGCGCGCTTTCGGGTTGCGCGCCGTGCGAGTGGCTGTTCGATCTGCGCGCATCGCGCTAGAACTAGCGAGACGCGCGTGCGCCGAACCTTGGGTTGGCACGCGCGACAAATCCCAAAGATGGCAAAGTGGTACAAGAACGGCGCAAAGCCGTACTGCGTACGCAAGATTTTTTCGAGCTCGCCAAAGACACTTTCGCCGACGTCGGTGATCTTGCCGCACTGTTGGCAAACCAGGTGATGATGATGGGGCAAACAGTTGAGCTCATACTGAATTTCGCCCTTGCCCAAGTCAATCGGGTTGACCAGACTCAGATGCGTCAGCACATCAAGCGCGCGGTACACCGCCGATTTATTGAGATGCGGAATGTGCTCCTGCGCCCGCCGCAAAATCTCGGGCGCGGTCAAATGCGCGTGCGTCTCGCCGAGGACGGCAATGACCGCTTCGCGTTGCGGCGTCAAGCGATAGCCCGCCTGACGCAAATCTCTGATCAGCGGATGTTCCACTTGCTACTATTCCTTATTGCAACTAGTTGCATCAAGGAATATAGCACAAATGCCTCCCGTTGTCAAACGGTTTCTGCTTCAGCGTTTCTCAAAAGTCGCTTGACAAGCGATTGAAATCGCAGCGATTCACAGCAAAAGCGACCTCCGTCGCTTGAATCCCGCCGACGCAGGTCGGCATTGCCTGGTGTTGCGGCGACTTGCAGTCGCCCGAACGTGACTTTTGAGAAGCCGTGTTTCTGCTTCAACGCGGCTTGACAGTTCGAGAAACGCGCGTATGATAAATCAATCGTTCAACGTCAACGACAGCCCCCTCAGAAGGAACACCCGCTATGAAAACTCGACTCATTATCAACCCCACCGCTGCGCGCGGCGTGATGCGCGAACGCTGGCGCGCGGTTGAAGCAACTTTGCGCGCGGAAAATTTCGCGTTCGATTTCGTTTTCACCGAACGTCCCTGGCACGCGGTCGAACTGACGCGCGCCGCGCTCACGGACGGCATTGAGCGCGTCGTCGCGGTTGGCGGCGATGGAACGCTGAACGAAGTGGCAAACGGAATGTTCGATGCGCGCGGCGCGCCGATCAACCCGAACGCCGCGCTGGGCGTGATCACCAGCGGCACCGGCGGCGATTTCGCGCGCACCGCCGGAATTCCGCGCGATCCCGTCGCGGCGGCGCGGCAGCTCGCGCGCATAACACAGACGCGCGCGATCGATTTTGGCGAGATGATTTTCACGCGCGACGGCAAAGAGGCGCGGCGCTTGTTCGTCAACATCGCCGGCATCGGCTTTGACGCCGAAGTGATCGAACGCACCGAACGCGGTAGCAAGCGCGGCGGTGGCACGCTGCCGTACTACAGCGCGCTCGTCACGACGATTTGGAACTATCGCAACAAGCGCGTCGTCGTGCAAGTGGATGCTCAGCGCGTCGAAGGCAAAATGAACGCGGTCGTCGTTTGCAACGGCAAATTTTTCGGCGGCGGAATGCAGATCAGTCCGAACTCGAATCCCGATGATGGAATATTGGACGTGATCATTTTGGGCGACCTGGGACGATTCGAAGTGGTGATGAATACGCCGCGTCTGTACAACGGCACGATCCTCGAACATCCCAAAGTGACCGAATATCACGCGCGTACGATTGTCGTCGAACCGGCGGAACGGATGTTGATCGAAGCGGACGGCGAATTCATCGGACCCGGTCCCGCGACGTTTCGCGTGCGCCCCGGCGCGCTAAATCTACTTGCATAGACGGAAGACCGTTGACCGACGACGGAAGTCGGAAGACGAATGCCGGTCAGCGGTCGTCCGTCCTTCGTCCGAATTGATTTACGATGCCTCCCAGAATCATCCTCAAGCCCGGCAAAGAAAAACCGCTCCTCGCGCGGCATCCCTGGGTTTTCTCCGGCGCGATTGCGCGCGTCGAAAATGCGCGCGCCGGAGAAACGGTTGACGTTTGCGATGCCACCGGACGATTCTTGGCGCGCGGCTATTACAATCCGCAATCGCAAATCGCCGCGCGCGTCTGGACGTTCGACGACGCGCCGGTGGATCGCGATTTTCTGCGCGCGCGACTCGAACGCGCGATCGGGGCGCGCGATCCGCTGATCGATCGCGCAACGACGAACGCGTACCGCGTCGTCAATGCGGAAAGCGATTTTCTGCCCGGCGTGATCGTGGATCGCTACGCCGATTTCGTCGTGATGCAGTTTTTGACGCTGGGCGTGGAGACGCGCAAAATGGAACTCGTGGAACTCGTGGCGGAATTGATCGCGCCGCGCGGCATTTACGAACGGAGCGATGTGGACGTGCGCGAGAAAGAGGGACTCGTTTCATCGGTCGGTGTTCTGTACGGCGAGACGCCGCCTGACCTGATTGAAATTCGCGAAAGCGGTTTTCGGTTTGGAGTAGATGTGAAACGCGGACACAAAACTGGGTTCTATCTGGATCAGCGCGAGAATCGGCGACAGTTAGCGGTCAGCCGTCAGCCGTCAGCGGTCGAGATTCTAAATGTGTTTTCGTACACCGGCGGATTCGCGGTGTACGCATGCGCGGCAAATAAAAACGCGCGCGTCGTCAATCTCGACGCGTCGCGTGATGCGCTCAATCTCGCGCGGGAAAATATGCGGTTGAACGATTGCGATGCGCGCGGCGAATTCGTCGAAGGGGATGCGTTCCAAATCTTGCGCCGCTATCGCGATCAGGGCAAATCGTTTGACGCGATCATTCTCGATCCGCCCAAGTTCGTGTCCGCGCAAGCGCAACTGCACTCTGGCTTGCGCGGCTACAAGGACATCAACTTGCTCGCGTTCAAATTGCTGAAACCCGGCGGTACGCTCGTCACGTTTTCGTGTTCGGGGCAAGTGAGCGCGCCACTGTTTCAGACCGTCGTCTTTCAAGCCGCCACCGACGCGCGCCGCGACGCGCACATCATCGCGAAACTTTCGCAAGCACCGGATCATCCGATCTTGTTGGCGTTCCCCGAATCAGAATACCTCAAAGGATTGGTGTGCCGCGTGGATTGAGCGCGGTGTCTGGTCATTCGTCTTCGCGCGCTAAATCCAGCGCGAGCTGACCCTTGGCTTTTTTCAGCGCGAGGATTTTTCTTCCTTGCTTTGCCATAGTTTTAGACGCATACCAGCGCGCGCTCGCATCGTCAAAGAAGAAATTGTCGCGCAAGACCTCGTCCAATTCTGATAACCGCGTCTTTTGCAAAGCGTTCATCAATCCGCGTTCGAGAACGCGCGGGATCAGTTGATTGTAAATATCCTCTGTCGTCATTCCTTCCTCGGTCTCGCACACAAGTGCGCGAACTTGCCCCGCCAGAATTTCGCTTGCCTCTCCGTCGCCGCGATCAAATTCGAGTCGCCGTGGCTGGCGTTTCTTTTGCAGGTTGAGGATCAATTCGCCGGACAAAACGGAAAGTGGATTCGCGCGCTTGTGACGCGAGGATTGATAACTTTCCTGGACGACGGTATTCGCGTATTCCAAGCCCGCGTCTTGCGCCGCTGCGATCAAAACATTCCAGTACGACAAATCCTTGTGCGCGAAGACGATACTCACCCAACCGTTCCATTTCAGTACGCGGTACATCTCGCGCAGAGAAGACTCCAGAAGATTCGCGTACTCGTCGCGCGATTTTTCCAGATCGCCGCCTTCGATCACCTCGGCTTGTTTGTCTTCCAACTTGACATCGAACCCAAGCCAGGCGTTCCACATCGTAGACAAATCGAGATACGCGATGTGACTGCCATACGGTGGATCCGTAAAAATATAATCCACCGATTCGCGCTCGATCACGCTTGACAATTCGGTTGCGGACGCGTGCATTACTTTGAGCCGTTGGTAATTTTCGCCAATCGCTTGATTCGTTTCTTTCTTGACCGTAATCAGGTTTTTGAATTTGTTGCTGAATTCATTCCAAACATTCAGTTCGACCGGATGCTTGGGCAGCCAGTAGCGATACGTGTGCATAATGCCGCTGTTGCCGCGGCCTTCGCTCCGGCCCTTGGTCGTGCTGTAGGTTAGATTGCATTTGTTTAGCGTCGCGGAAAAAGTAAAGCGCAACAAATCTCTGATGACGCCGTCGCGGATCGCGCCGATTTGCTCATTGAGTCGTGACAGCGCCCGCAGTTGACGCGGCGTAAATAGTTCTTCGATCACGCGCGCGTCTGCATTTTTCGGCAACGCCAAACCGCGCGGATACCACGCCCCTGCCGTTTCGCGCGCGAACTTTTCCCCTGACGACGCGTAAAGCCGATCAATATAGGGCCGACACGATTCTTCGATTGTCGCGAATTCTTTGCGGAGCGCGTTGAGGTCAACCGGCGCGATGGCAATTTGTTGACAGATAAAATTGGCAAGCGGATTGATGTCAACGTGGATCGCGCGCCGTCCCAGCACTACGGCTTCAATCGCGGTGACCCCGCTGCCGCCAAACGGATCGAGGACGACGCTCTCCTTGTCCGGCGCAAAGTGCTTGATGTACATCTGCACCACGTTCCACGGTCGGCGCGTGAAATACGGATGCGATCCGAAATGCCGACGGACGGATTGTTTTCGCGGAGGAATGGAAGTAGTAATTGGATTGCTTACCACTTTACTCGCCCTTTTCTTTGCTCGATATCTTCTTCAGTTCGCTCATCATATATCTGCCCAATTCGCTAGCGTCAATTACGTCAAGATAGTCCTCACCTTTCAGAAGTTTGCGATCATTATGCTCAAAGCACAAAATGATCATCTCGCTTCCGCTCACTTTCGATTTATAACCCGCGCGGGTATAACCATTTGAATCGTACTTCAATTCAATGCCGCGCTGAATCCGTCCGTGTCCTGTCATTGCAATCGTGGCGTATGGTTGATCTGGGAATCTGGTCACGTGCAGTCCCAAATCAATCCCAAGCCATTCCCAGAACCGACTGAGGAGAAGCAAATTGTTCTCCAAGGTTTCTTGAACCTGCTTGCTTGTTTCGCCTTCGCCCCTTTTCCGAAGATTCCGTCTGTACTCTTGGACTTGCGTACAAAACGAATCTATCCTGTTGGCGGCTTGCATAAAGATAAACGGATCGTGTTGCCGCAAATGCTTCAAATGGTACAACCAAAGCCGCGACTTGTGTTCCTCTGTGAAAGTCAAACAATTCGGGGTGAATGGATAATCGAATTCAACCACGCCTTCGTCTGTCTCAACCGAGATCATTTTTGCAATGAGATTGCTCATTGCCTGTTCTCGCAATTGAACGGTCACTCCGAGAACCTGACTGGGAAACAACGTTTTGGAGAGCCCTACGATCCTAGCGATTTGAACATTGAAGGGATCTGGGCGATGATCTTCGTTTCGGCCATTATGCCCCAGCGATAGCTGGAGCGAGATATGCTTTCGGTTTTGGCTTGGACCGTTTTTGAGCGGGCCAGCCCGGGAGATCCACTCTC
>VGOB01000103.1 GCA_016865935.1 Chloroflexota bacterium
GTCTGCACCACGGCACTGATGGCGGGCTTGATTGATCAGAAACAGCTGTTGGATGAAAGCACGCTGCGCAAGGCGATTGCAGACCTGGATCACGAATAAATGGCGGACACGTCCCGCTCGCGGGCTCTCGGCGCCTTGCCAGAGCCCGCTTTTTGTCCAATCCTGTCACCATTTATCTCGGACTTGCACCACCAATCAATTCGGCTCGTAACACCGTCTTTGGTCAGCCATTCAACTACGGCGGCTTGGGGTTGGTTTTTGGCGTCGGTGTGAAAAGAGGTTTGGATAAAGCGGACATTTTCGCTATTGGCTTGCAAAAACCTTTGCTTGGAAACGGCGTCAAGCGCGGTAAAAGCAGCAGCGCCATCGCTGTCAACGCGCAACACCCCGCCTGCTTTTTCGTCCAGCGTGGCAACGCGCGCGCCTTTCGCATCGGTCAGCATGATGGCGTCGCCATCGGCGCGCCAGGTGTAGCCCGCCAGCGCGTAGAGTTGCGCGGCGCGCGCTTGCGCGGCGGTGCGCGTGGGCGTGGCAGTTGCAGTGGGTGGCAGTGTCGCGGTGAAAGTTGGCGCGGCGGTGGGCGACGGTGTGACAGGCGGAGCCAGTGAGGCAGTCGGCGTCAGTGTGCTGACCTCTGTCCTCTGATCTCTGACCTCTGATGTAGCACACGCGGCAAGCGCGAATGAAACCACAGTCAAGATTGTCCAGCCAGTCAAGTGTTTGATTTGCATGGCTATCTCCGACCCTCTGGGTTTAGAGCGATTCCACTTTCATACACCGCCGCGAGCGCGATTTCGCAACCAACTGATTCCAGCTGCACAATCGTTTCGCGTTCATCGTACATTTCAATTATCTGCAATCAAAGTGTGGTTGAGCGATCCGTCTGCCAGCGCGAAAATTTCGCCCTGGAAAAATTCGCTCTTGTGATCGGCGGTTTGTTCCATTGCCAGATATACTGTTAGCGGGCACAAACTGCGGTTTTACCACGGCTCATTTTGTCATGCTGAGGAGCGTTTTTCGCGACGAAGCATCTCGCAACCAGCAAATCGCGATACCCTTCGCTTCGCTCAGGGTGACAACCAAAAGCGCAATTTGTAACCTTGCTCGATATATTCTTCTGAGGTGATCAAAGTTTGTCGAGCGACTGCCATTCGAGCGACTCCCTCCCCTGACAAAATTATAGCACGCTTCACGTTCGCGCGCAATCAGAGAATTTCCCCGCGCGAATTTTCTCCCGCACCTCGCGCATCAGCCGCATCATCATCCGCAGATTGTGAATCGTTGCCAGCCGATAGTAGATCAATTCCTTTGCGCGGTGCAAGTGATGCAAATACGCGCGCGAAAAATTCCGGCACGTGTAGCAGTCGCAGTTCGGATCAACCGGCGCGCGATCCAGCGCAAAGCGCGCGTTGGAAATGTTGAGGCGTTGCTCGACGTTCTCCGCGATTTCGCGCGAGACGATCAGCGCGCCATTGCGCGCCCAGCGCGTCGGCGCGGCGCAATCGAACAGATCGATCCCGCGCGCCACGCCGGCGAGAATGTCCTGGATTTCGCCGATGCCGAGCAGGTGGCGCGGCTTGTCGTCGGGCAACTGCGGGATCGTCCAATCGAGAATCGCGTGCATCTCTTTTTTCGATTTGCCGAGCGAGCCGCCGATGCAAATGGCGTCGAACGGCAGCGCGCCGATCACGCGCGCCGATTCTGCGCGCAGATCGCGGTACGCGCCGCCCTGCACGATGCCCCACAGCGATTGATATTCGCGCCGCGTTTTGGTATGCTGATCGAGGCAGCGCGCTGCCCAGCGATGCGTGCGCGCGAGCGCGGCGCGCGTGTACTCGTACGAATCGAGCGGCGAAGTGCACTCGTCGAACGCGACGACGAAATCCGCGCCGAGTTGATGTTGGATTTGCAATGAGCGTTCGGGATCGAGCCGCGTCAGCGCGCCGTCAAGGTGCGAGCGGAACGTCACGCCGTCGTCGTCTATTTTGCAGAGAGGCGTTCCTTTGGGTGATTGGGTGATTAGGTGATTGGGGGATTGCTCCTTGTCTCCTTGTCTCTGTGTCTCCGCGTCTTCCTCTGGAAAAATATCCGCAATCTTGCCCACGCCATCGCGAATTGCCGCGCCCAAACTGAAAACTTGAAAGCCGCCGCTATCGGTCATCAACGGACGACGCCAATTCATAAACGCGTGCAAGCCGCCCAGTTCCGCGATTTTCTCCGACCCAGGTCGCAGCGCGAGATGGTACGTGTTCGCGATTAGCAGCTGCGCGCCAAGCGACTCCAGATCGTCGGGTGTGAGCGCTTTCACTGCGGCTTGCGTTGCGACTGGCATAAAGTTCGGCGTTTCGATGTCGCCGTGCGCGGTGTGGATGATGCCGACGCGAGCGTGGGTGGCTGGATCGCGCGAGGTGATTTCAAATGTGAGTGACATTGTTTCAGTGAGTTCAAAGTTCAAGGTTCAAAGTTCAACGTTGAACCTTGAACTTGAAACCCTGAACTAGTAAAAAATTGTGCGAACGCGCTGATACGGCTTCAGCCCCTTGGCGCGCGCCTGGCTCGCTTCCCACAAAATCCAATCCACTTGAATGCTCCACAGCTTGCGACCGCGCCGCGCGAGCGCGTCGCGCAGAAATTCGACTGCCCACAATGTTGCCGCGCGAATTTCGATTTCCTCAGGACTGCCTGCCGCAAGTTCCATTGGCGCGTCGATCTTGCGCGCGAGCGCGGGCGCGTACTGCAAAATTTTCCACGCGCGCAAAATTTGCGGCAGTTTGTAATCCGCGAACGCGGTGAGCGCGTCGAGATTGTCGAACGCGCCCCACTGCTTGCCGCCAAACGCGCCCCACAGATCGGCGGCAAGAATTTGCGCGCGCTTGAAAAAGCGCATTTCGCGATTTTCGTACACCGCGATATCGTTGAACGACGCGAAGTTGTCCGCGAGCATTTGCGCGAGACGCGGCGCGTCGCGTTGCGCGGCGGCGACGAAACTTGCCGCGCTACCGCCCCAATGTTCGCGCAGGATCGCGCCGAGTTCGCGCGCCGCGCGCCAGCGCTCGGTGAAGAGCGGAATCGTCACGTTGCCGCGCAGAACGCGCGCGAGATCGCGCGGGGCAAGGCGCGCGAGCGAATCGGCATCGGCAAAGTGCGGTTGCTTTTCCAGCGCGCGTTTGAGCGCGGCGGCGAGCGCCCAATAGCCGTCGAGCCGCCGTGTCATTGCGAGGCGCGGTTTACGCGCCGAAGCAATCCCCAAGTTGTTTGGAGATTGCTTCGCCGCTACGCGGCTTGCAATGACAGAGGGTCTGTACGTGATCCCCCACTTGGGCTTGCACCAAAAACAAAAATTGAGCGCGTCGAGCAGGAACAAATAGTTGACCGTGTGTTCCGTGCCGTCGAAAAAATGATAATCGTAATTCCACGCAGGCGGCGCGGCGCGCGTTTCCGCCAGCGCATCGGCGGCGCGTTCGATCGCCGTGTGATTGATTTTAACCGCGCGCGCGCGTTGAACGACGAACGCCGTCGTCTTGAGCACATCAAGCGGATCGGAACGCGTTGCGAGGGTTCTGTCAAACGCAGATTTGGGCATTTGGGCTCATTGGTTCATTGGCGAATTGGCTCATTGGCTACAGCGCTTTCCCCGCCAACGTCTTCAACCGTTCGCCGTCTTCTTCCCACGCAATCGTGGTCAAGCCGAGTTTCTGGCGAATGTGATCCTCGGACATTCCGTTTTTGTAATCTTGCACCGCGCACGTCCAGCGCAAACTTTCGAACGACAAGGTTTTGCCCAGCCCTGTCGCCTGCGCCAAATCCGCCAATACGTACTCCAAGCGGCGCGCGGTGTACTCGAAGAGAAATTCGCGCGGGCGATATTGTTCGAGGTAAATCGGTAGTGTCGTTGCGAATTCGGGTGAGAGTTTGAGTTTGCGTTCCTTGAAGCGTTTCTTTGCGTCGTCGTAGCGAATGAACAGCGCGGCGTTTGGCGGATTCGCCGCGTCGAGATCGCTCAAGCGAATCGCCATCGCTTCGCTTTTCTTGATGCCTGTCGAAAGCAACAGCGTGACGAGTAGCAGCGGACGCGCATCGCTCTTTTTCGCGTGGAGCAACGCGCGCGCGTGATCGAGCAGACGCGCGATTTGATCGTCGTACAGAATTTCGGGGAGCGGGCTGGTGACGGGGATGTGCGCGATCGGCGCGGCGGGGTCGTCGTCAATCACTTGAATCTGCTTGAGCCACGCGAAGAAGACTTTGAGCGTCGTCAAGCGGCGTTGGTACGATTTCGGTTTGCACGGCACGCCGCGTTCGTACCGCAACCAATCGAGAAACTTTTGGATCGTTTCGGAAGTGATGGCGTTGATTGGCGTGTTGTCGCCGAGATGCTTGCGGAACAAGTTCAGATCGCCGCCGAACGCTTGAATCGTGTGATGCGACCAGTTCAAGCGTTTCATCTGATCGTGATACGCGGTGATCGCGGCGGCAAGCGACGCGCGCGGATAAAGCGGCGCGGTTTCGGTGATCGGTTCGGGCGCGCGTGGTTTCTCCTCGCGCGATTCTTGCAGGCGTTTCGGTTTGGCGCCGGCGGGCGGAAAGAGCGGCAGTTGTTCGTTTGGCATCGGTCTCGTTTGTACCACACTTGACGCGCGGTGTCAAGGGCGCGTTCACCAGATTTCCCCCAGATTTCCCCCCTCGACAAAAACGCGGGATCGTGTTAAAGTGTCCTTGACGAACTGCCCTGGACTGGGCAAGGAGGGACCAATGGCGGAAAGTGTCTACAAAGTGATCGAACTCGTCGGCACGAGCACCGAGTCGTGGGAGAAAGCGGCGGCGGCGGCGGTCGCGCGCGCGGCGAAGACGCTGAAAGATTTGCGCGTGGCGGAGATTGTCGAACTCGATATGCAACTCGAGGACGGCAAAGTCGCCGCGTACCGCGCCAAAGTCAAAGTGTCGTTCAAGTATTTGGGCAAGGAATAGCCCCTGCGTTGAGACGCGTTCGCCGCGTCTTCAACGTCGAGCCAGTTCAACTGAGACAAGGTATGACGCGTCGCGCGCGAGAAAATCGGCGCGCTCGTTTTGACGCGCCTATCGAGAGGTGTTCCATCAATCTTCGATGGTGAAACGGGAAAGCAGGAGCGATGGCGCATGCCAAGACGGCAAATGGGTTTGTCTGCACGCGTGATCCGCGCGGCTGGTATGTGCGCGCGCGTTGGATGTTTCAGGTTCTCGCGCGTTTGTTGTTTCGACTGCGCGTCGTCGGGCGCGAAAATATTCCTGCCGGAAATTACATCGTCGTCGCGAATCACCTGAGTTGGATCGATCCATTTTTATTGGTCGCCGTTCTGCCCGCGCGCCCGCGTCTGTACTTTATCGGCGCGCGCCAAGCCGTGAATCGCGATTGGAAAGCGCGGCTGGTGCGAAAGTTCGATATGTTGATCCCGTTCGAGCGCGGCGCGTCCTGGGTGGGCAAAGATGTTCTCGCTAAACCGTTGCAAGTTCTGACGACGGGCGCAGTGCTGGGTCTCTTTCCCGAAGGGAATCTCGGGCCGGCGGAAGGCGCGGTGCAACCGCTATGCTCCGGGATCGGTCACCTCGCGTTGAACGCGCGCTGTTCGATTTTGCCGATTGCGTTGTGCGGCGTGCGCGAGTTGTATTTCGGCAAGCCGATCACGTTGATCATCGGCAAACCGTTTCGCGCGCAAGTGGATGGTATGACGCGGCGCGAGGCGCTGGACGCGGCAGTGGCGCAGGTCGCGGACGCGCTGCGCGCGCTGTTGCCGCCGTACGTCGAGCCGCAACCGCGTTTCAAGTTGATGCGCTTTTTGACGAATTTGCTGGGATGATCGCGCTCTTTCATTTTGACTTTCCCCCTGACTGACATATAATCCAAGCAATCGGATTTTCTAAGGAGTGGACGATGCTCATTGCGCGAGTCGTCGGCGACGTGGTGGCGACCATCAAAGACGAAAAGATCGTCGGACGAAAATTATTGATCGTGCGCGAAGTGACAACCGAAAACGAGATCGTCGGCAAGCCGATTGTCGCGATTGACACGGTGGATGCCGGAGTCGGCGATGTCGTGCTGATCGCGCAAGGGAGTTCCGCGCGCCAAACCAGTTCGACCAAGGACACGCCGACCGACGCGGTCATTTTTGCGATGGTGGACGCGTTGGAATTGGAAGGCAAAGTCACATTTAGGAAAGGATGAGGGATGAAGGATGAAGGATGAAATCTTTTGTCATTTGTCATTTTCATCCTTCATCTTTCCGCCTTTATGGATGGCTGGCTGGACTGATCTCGGAAACATTTGGACGACGTTCAAGGAACTCGACATTCGCCCGATTGCGGACGAAGCCGAGCGACCGCTGGTGTTGGCGTTCGTCGGCGCGGCGGGTTGCGGCAAGAGTACGTTGATCGCCGCATTGCGGCACGATCCGCGCGCGCGCGAAAAAGTGATCGCGCCGACGATCGAAGCGGACCTCGACGCGGCGGCGCGGCTGGACGCGGCGGACCTAATCGTCTTGATGCTCGACGCGACGCGCGCCGATTTCTCCGCCGAAGCGCACCTGTTCGCCGAGTGGCGCGGCGCGGGGCGCAACGTCGTCGTCTTGTACAACAAGATGGATGCGGCGCAAGACGCGAACGTCGTCAGCGCGACGATGACGCCCTGGGCAGGCGCGCGCGTTGCGTTCGGCTCCGCCGTCGATCCGGAATCGCTGGCGCATAGTTTCGTGCCGCGCGTGATGGATGCGCTGAAAGAATCGCGCGTGTCGCTCGCGCGGCATTATCCGTTGTTCCGTCTTGCGGTCGCGCGCGAGTTGATCAGCGATACGTCCTTCGCCAACGCGTCGTACGCGCTCGGCACCGGCTTCGCCGAGATCGTGCCGGTGTTGGACATTCCGTTCAATGTCGCGGATATGATCATCCTGACCAAGAATCAGGCGTTGATGGCGTACAAACTTGGACTCGCGCTCGGTTTGCCGACGCGGTGGCAAGCGCACGTCGCGGAACTCGGCAGCGTCGTTGGCGCGGGATTCTTGTGGCGGCAGATCGCGCGGCAACTGGTTGGGCTGATACCCGTATGGGGTATCGTGCCGAAAGTTGCCGTTGCGTACGCCGGCACCTACGCGGTCGGTGAAGCGATTGTGTACTGGTACCAGACCGGTCACAAAATGACCGGACGCGGGATGCGCGAGTTGTACGCGGACGCGCTCGCGCGCGGCAAACAGATCGCGCAAGAGATCGTCGCGCGCGCGCCCAAGCCGTCTCTGCCGCAAGTGACGCTGCCAAGTTTGCCGCGTCCGTCGCTTCCGAAACTGCCTGCGCCGCGCGCAAAGAACGTGTGCGCGCAATGCGGCAAGCAGAACGCGCGCGCCGCGAAATTCTGCGCGTACTGCGCGGCGGAGTTGAATTTCTGATTTTCGATTTTTGATTTTCGCTTGGACGTACTCGAATCGAAAATCAAAAATCGGCAATCGAAAATGAAGAAACCAAAGAGAAATCCAAAACGGAGAACACCTACACAGGAGGTCAGTATGGTTGCACCCGAAATGATCGCGCTCGGCATGGTCGAAACGCGCGGACTCATCGGCTCGATTGAAGCCGCCGATGCGATGGTCAAAGCCGCCAACGTGAAATTGATCGGCAGTGAGTACGTCGGCGGCGGATTCGTCACCGTGATGGTGCGCGGCGATGTCGGCGCGGTCAAAGCCGCGACGGACGCCGGAGCCGCGGCGGCGAAACGCGTCGGCGAACTCGTCAGCGTGCACGTGATCCCGCGCCCGCACAGCGACGTGGAAACGATCCTGCCGCAAATGAGCAAGGGCAGTTTCGGCGGACGCGCCGGTGAATCGAAGTAAACGGTATTCAGAATCCAGTATTCAGGAAAGGTGGTTGAGGTGTGAAAGGTGAGTTACGCCTCGCCAATCTGGAGACTGCGCGCGACCCGGGCTTTATCGAGCAAGTGAAAACCGCGCTCGATTTGCCTGCCGACGCGCAGTTGCAATTGAAACACAGCGCGCGCGCCGCCGCCGGCGCGGTGGTGGAGTACGATGTCACCTTGCCGGTCCGCATCGTCGGCGCGGAATTTGGCGCGGCGGATGGCGTGACGGTGGACGAGCGCGTCCGCGCGTTGTTGCGTTTCGATGCGAACGGCGCGCGCGTCGCGTCCCAGGTCAGCCCGCCCGATCGACGTCACTTGCGCTTGGTCAAAGACAATTTGCGAAAACTCGCGGCGGCGAATGCGATCTACCTTGCCGCGCCGGATGAAACGATCGATCCGGACGCGTTGCGCGCGCGGCGGCAGACCTGGTACATCCAAGCCGACGCGCGCGGGCAGAAACGCTTGCGCCGCGCGCTGATCGCGTGAACAACTCGATGGCAAACCTCGTCAACATTTTTCTCAACGATCCAGGCACGCGCGATTCTCCACTCGTCCACGTCGCGCCGCCGCAGGGCAAATCGCCGTTCACGATTCCAGGGTGGAATGGCGCAGGCGGCTTGTTCGCGCCGGGCACGCCGGAGTTTCAAGCCGGACAATTGTACGTCGTTTTGACGCGGACGTACAACGCGTGGGTGGATTTTTTCGATCGCGACTTTCCGTGGCAATCCCAGGTCTCGCACTTGGCGATTGTGCCGCGCGCGGGCGAAGAACTCAACGCGTACTATGATCGGCACGCGTTGAAATTCTGTTACGCCGCGAACCCGCTCACGCGGCAAATGATCTACACCTGCGAAAGCAGCGACATCATCGCGCACGAATGTGGTCACGCGATTTTGGACGCGCAACATCCCGAATATTGGGACGCGCTCTTGTCCGAAACCACCGCGTTCCACGAAGCGTTTGGCGATGTGGCGGCGGTGCTGTCCGCGCTGGATGTGCCGCAAGTGCGCGCGTTGATTCTGGCGGAGAATGGCGGCGATCTCCGGCGCAGCAATTCGGTCACGCGCTTGGCGGAGCAGATGGCGCGCGGTTTTTACGATGCGGGGTACGCGCACACGGTCGTGTCCCCCGATGCGTTGCGCGATCTGGCGAACCAGTTAAAGTACCGCGATCCGGAAACCTTGCCGGGGCGCACGCCCGCCGCGACGCTCAGTTCCGAGTCGCACAATTTTTCGCGCATTTTCTCCGGCGCGCTGTACGACGCGCTGGTCGGCATTTACGAACAACTGCGGAAAGAAAATGTCGCGTTGTCGCCGGATGCCGCGCTGGCGCAAGCGCGCAACGATACCGGGCATTTGCTCGCGCAAGGGTTGCTGCTGGCGCCGCAAGGGGACGCGCTGTTCAAAACGATGGCGGTTGCGTTGTTGATGGCGAGCCAGCAAAATTTCGGCGGCGCGTATTTTCCGATTCTCAAAAAAGTATTCGTCGCGCGACGATTGTTGAAAGGACGCGAAGCGGACGCGTTGCGCGATTCGGCGGGCGCGTTGCACGCGCAGACGAGCGCGCTGGCGGGCGTGGCGAGCGTGCCATTGAGCGCGCGTCCCACTTGGGATTTGCCAGAGGCGCGCGTCGGCGAAGATTTGCCGTCGGGAATTCGCAAGTGGATGCCCGTGCCCAAGACGGAATTTCGCTTGACGCGCGCGCACACGCGGCGCGATCAGAGCCGCGTGTTGTATTACGCCGCCGCGCGCCCACTCGCGTTCAAAGGCGATGCGTTGGGCGCGGCGAACGGCGCAAAGGTCGTGCTGGCAGATGCCGTGGCGATCCAGGTCGATCCAGACGGCATCGTCGTTTCGTCGCATTTTCAGCGCGTTGATCGCGGGCAAGAAAAGCGCGCGCGCGATCACGTCGCCAAACTGATCGCGCGCCGGCGCGTCTACGCCGCCAAAGCAGGCGAACGCGTCGATCCGGCGGAATTGATCGCGCAGAAAAAGCCGTACTATATCGCGTACGACGAGCAAGGGGACAAGCAAATTCGCCGCGCGTTTATCGCGTGCGGGTGACGACGACCGACAGCCGACTACAGACCACCGAATCACAAATGGCGGTCAGCGGTCAGCCGTCGGCGGTCAGGAGTTTATGATGGACATGAATCGCGCCCGGATGATTCCGGGATTGATTTTGATCGTTCTGGGCATCGCGTTTTTGTTAGGGCAGTATTTCGAATTTGGTCCCGCGCTGTTTCTCGTGTTGCTGGGACTGGTATTCTTGATTCCGTACGTCTTTACGCGCAGTTATGGCTTGCTGATCCCAGGTTGTATTCTCGCCGGGATCGGGATCGGCTTGGTGTTCGATCGCCCGCCGCTTGGCACCGCCATCGCCGTGCCGATTGGCTTGGGGCTGGGTTTCATCGCGATTTTCGTGATTCATCTGATCGTCGCGCGCTCGTCGCATTGGTGGCCCCTGATCCCCGGCGGCATCTTGGTGCTGGTCGGCGTCGCGGAAGGTGTTCCGCAAGCGCAAACGCTGATCGAAAAGGGCTGGCCCCTGGTCTTGGTGCTGATCGGCTTGCTGATTTTGGCGGGGCAGTTTTGGCTCTCGCGGCGCTAGAAAAAATATCGAAGGTGTGTGGCTGGGAGTAAAAATGCCCAAGCGTTGGGATCGTATTCCACCCGCAGTAATTCTGTTTCTCTTCTTTTTCTCCATCTACGCGTTCACGATGTCGGGCGTGATTCTGTACGGCGATGAGGTCGAAAAATATCGCGTCGCGCAGAGCATCGTGGATCGGCAGGAGTTTTCGTTTCGCCCGACGGCGCATCGGAACGAGACTGGGGTCAGCGGGCATACCTATTCGATCTATGAATTGGGGCAGACGGTTTTTCAGGTGCCGTTCTACGCGCTCGCGCGAATCGTCCACGCGTTTTTCCCTCAACCCGATGTGAATGAGATCGGGTTCTTGCTTGTCGGGTTCCTCAATCCGGTGTTGACCGCGCTGACGTGTGTCTTGTTCTTTTACACGAGTCGCGCGTTGGCGTTTAGTTGGAGGACCGCGCTGGGGTTGACGCTGGTGTTCGGGTTGGCGACTGTGGCGTGGCCCTATTCGAGAAGTTACACGCGCGAGCCGTTGCTGATGTTGTTATTGCTGGTGTCGTTCTACGCCGCTTTGCGTTTCCATCAGACGAATCGGCGGACGTGGGTTTTTGTGACCGGGCTGGCGGTGGGGTATCTTACGTTCACGAAATTGATTCAAGGGACAGCCGTCGTCATTTTCTTGCTCTACATTTTGTGGATCGTTTATCGCGAATGTCGGCGCGTGGGCGCGGACAAACGCCGAATCGTTTGGACGCTGGCGCGCGTGGCGGCTATTTTTGCGGTGCCGGTCGTGATCTTGCTGGTCGTGCAAAGTCTTTACGGGTGGAGTCGGTTTGGTACGTTCTACAGTGGAATCGGCGGTACCAAATACAATCCGATTGACTGGATTTTCTTTTTGTTGCAGATGAATGAGCCGAGTGCCGCCCTAGTGGGTTTGCTGGTTTCGCCTGCCAAGAGTGTGTTTTTATATTCTTTGCCCGCTTTGATGTTTTTGGTGATGGGGTTCAAGTTCTGGCGGCGTGAACGCGCGGTGGCGGCGGTGATGCTGGCGCTGGTGGTGGCGGCGTTCGGGACGGCGAGCAGTCGCCCGGATTGGGATGGCGGGACGTGGTGGGGACCGCGCTATTTGGTTCAAATCACGCCGTTTCTCATTCTGCCGCTGGGTGTGATCGAAACGCTGCGCGCGCCCGCGCGGCGGGTGTGGCTGGGCGCGCTGGGCTTGCTCGCGCTGGGTGGATTGCTGATTAGCGCGTTGGGCGCGTTCAGCAGCGAGCGCGATTATCTGGACGTGATGGGATACGGCACGACACTCCTTGGGCAAGTTGATTTCTTTCGACACGGCGCGTTTGATTCTTTGGTGCTTTACACGACGCCAGAGAGCGCGCTCGTACAAATCAATCCTTACGGCATCGTGTTGTTGGGCATCGCCGCGCTGACGGGATTGTGGATCGCGCGCGCTCTGCGCGTCCAATCGTTCGTCGCCAGTCACTCGCGCCGAGTGGGGCTGGGTGTTTTGGGACTCGCGCTCCTCGTCCAGATCGTCGCGTTGATCGTGTGGATTGTCATTCCCTACGATCGCGTGCAGGCGAAAAAAGCCGATACGCTGTTCCGGGCAGGCGATTCGTTTGCGATGGAAGGTCGGGTGTGCGAAGCCGTCGCGATGTCCCTCCTGTCGCTGGAACGCGAGACTCGCTATCAAGCCCAAGCCCTAGCGCGCGTGGAAGCATTACTCCCGCGCGCGCGCGGAGTAACGCTTACGACCAGGGATCTGATGGCAGAGATCGAGTCTCCTGCCGAAGTGGATGTGGAAGAAGACTCGCACATCACCATTGCCGGTACCACGGCGCTCAAACTCAGCGCGCCAAAACGAGCGGGTGATGTGATCGCGCGCATTCAAGCCCAGCCCCATAGCGCGTTGCCTAACGCGCAGTACGAACTTTCGGGTTGGGTCAGGGCGGAGAATGTGTATGGGCGCGGCTATGGTTCCATCACCGTTTCCGAAGACAATGGGCGGTTTGAACACATTCGCAGTACCGATCTGGTCAAATGGGATGAGACGCTCGGCTGGTCGTACTTTCACCGAACGTTTACGACCTTGCCGACAACACAGCGTTTATTTATTGCGACTTGGCTGTGGAAGACGCCCGGCACAATTTGGGTGGCTGATCTGCGGCTGGCGCGGATTAGCGAAACCAATCCTCCTTCCACTGCCGTCCAGCCGTGCAAGTGTTTTCCGCATTGCGCCGACCAGGTTCCCGGGCGTTCCGTGGGACCGTATCCATAGCGCAGCGCGGTCACAATCCCAAGATCATCCGGGCGGCACGCGAGGAGCGCGAATGAATCGCATAGATCCGCGAAGATTCGCAGGATGCGCGGATCGAAATCTTCGCGGCGGTCAGCGGTCGTCCGTCGGCGGTCGCATTTGGAGAGGTATCCAATGGCATTTATCACCGAACAAGAATTGCGCGAGCAGTGGCAAGAAGGCAAGGTCACGCGCCTGGAATTTGCCGCCGGGACGCGTTTCAGCCCGGCGGCGCACGATTTCATCAACCAGTGGAGACTCGAGGTCTACGTCGGCGGCGAATTGATGGCGCAACCCTGGTCGCGCGTGGCGCATTATTCCGAAGGCGGCTTGCCCTATTTGGCGAACAAGTGGACCAATCTGCAGGAGCGATCCTAGCGCGTGAATCCGCAGCTGGACGCGTTGCTCGCGCAAACCGAACGCGCGATGATCGCGGCACCGCGCGATTATCGCGGCGAGTACCGCGTGGGCGTCGATCTGGGCACGGCGTACACCGTGCTGATCGTCCTCGACGAAAACGATCAACCGCTTGCCGGAACGTATCGCTTTGCGAATGTCGTGCGCGATGGCTTGGTTGTAGATTTCATCGGCGCGATTGATCTACTGCGCGAATTGAAACGCGACGTGGAAGCGCGGCTCGGTTTTGAGTTGACGCACGCGGCAACCGGTTTTCCACCCGGCGTATCGCGCGTCGAAGTGCGCGCGACGGCGAACGTGGTGCGCGCCGCGGGCTTGGATTGCCGCGCCGAAGTGGACGAGCCGACGGCGGCGAACGCGGTGTTGCAAATTCGCGATGGCGCGGTCGTGGATGTGGGCGGCGGCACGACCGGCATCGCGATCATCCGCAATGGTCAAGTCGTTGATACGGCGGACGAAGCGACAGGCGGCACGCATTTTACTTTGGTGATCGCTGGCGCGTTGAACCTTTCGTTCGACGACGCGGAGAAACTCAAAGTGGATGCGCGCGAGCAAGAGCGGTTGTATCCGCTCGTGCGTCCCGTGATGGAAAAAGTCGGCACGATTGTCGCGCGGCACATGTTCGATTACGCGGTCGAGACGATTTACTTGGTTGGCGGCACGGCGAATTTCACAGGCATCGCGCAAGTCGTCGAAGAAGTGACGGGCGTGCGGACGATTGTGCCGGCGCGTCCGATGTTCGTCACGCCGCTAGGGATCGCGATGCGGGATCGGGAATGATGCAAGTCTTTGTCGAATTCGGCATCCTGTTCGCGCTGGCGATTCTTTTGGGCGCATTCACTTGCGCGACGAAGCGGCGCGGCGTGCCGGAGGGGAATCGTTCCATCCGATTTTGGGATCGGATGTTTATCGCGCTGGCGGGTGGTTACGTCGGTTTGTTTGCGGCGCTGGCGATGGTGCGTTATCTCACGTTTCACACTGGCTATTTGGATCTGAATACCGCGTGGGACTTGGGACAGTACGGACAACTCGTTTGGAATTCACTGCACGGACGCATCCTGGAAGGAACCTTCGTCAGAGATACGGCGACGTTTTTGGGGAAAAGTTTTACGCCGATTGTGCTGGCGTTTGTGCCGTTGTACGCGGTGTGGGCGAGTCCGATCGTGCTGTTGATCGTTCAAGTGCTTGGGTTGGGGCTCGCGGGCTTGCCGATTTATTGGTTCGCGCGGCATCAACTCGGCGGCGCGTGGGCGTGGCTGATCGCGCTGACGTATTACTTGCACCCTGGGTTGCAGCACATCGGCTTGACCGAGTTTCACGAAATCGCGCTGGTAGTGCCGCTGTTATCTTTCGCCGCGTTCTTTCTCTTGCGCGCGCATTATCGCGGCTTGTTCGTATGTCTCGCGTTGGCGTTGCTAGTCAAGGAAGAAATCGGTCTCGTCGTGACGATGTTCGGCGCGTACATTTTTCTGGTTCAACGGCGGCGCGTGCTCGGCGCGAGTGTAGCACTGTTCGGAATCGTCTGGATCGTGTTCTTGTTGCAAGTGGTGATTCCGTTTTTTCGCGGGGCTGAATACGGCGGGGCGTTTTATTATTTTGGACAAGGCGAAGTCGGCGGCGGGGGCGCGCGCTATAGTTACCTGGGACGCAGCGTGCCGGAGATCGTTACGACGTTGCTGACTCAACCCGGCAAAGTGCTGGCGTATATTTTGATTCCGGAGAAAATTGCGTACGGACTCCATTTGTTAGCGCCGCTCGCGTTCGTCCCGATGGTCGGCGTGGAAATTCTCGCGCTGGCGCTTCCAACGTTTGCCTATTCGGTGTTGAGCACGTACCCGTTGCAGTACGAAATTCGTTCGTACTATTTTTCGCCCTTGTTGCCATTTTTGTTTTATGCGACGGTCAGTGGGGTGCGGCGCGTGTTGTTGTGGCGCGGCGAGTTGCGGTACGCGCTGGCGGTGACGTTGTGCGTGTCGAGCGTGGGCGCGTATTTTCTGAATGGCGCAGGTCCACTGGCGCGTCATTTTCAACCGCAGCGTTATCTGATCGACGCGCGCACGCACTTGGGCAACGCATTGCTCGCGCAGATTCCGCCCGAAGCGGTGGTGATCGCGCAGAATGAATTTTTGGCGCACTTGTCGAATCGCCAATTTTTGTACGAAGTGCCGGTCATTCCGCATTATCACCAAGCCGATTATTTGGTGGTGGACACAACGCCGGGATCGTGGTTCTACGTTCATCCGGGGCATTGGCGATATAATTTTTCGTCTGGTTTCTTCGAAACGATCGTCGCGCGCGATAACTATATGATCGCGCGGCGCAAACCATCCGAGCATCGGATTGACGCGCGCTTTGATCAGCGCATCACGTTGCTCGGTTATTCGATGGTCGTCACGGAAACCAAGCCGTGGGGAACGACATTGCGCCCGGTGCTCGAATGGCGCGCCGAGCAGTCCATCGCGGAATCATATCACATCGTGATCAACGTCGTGGATCGGCAAGGGCATCGGTGGGCAACGGACGCGCGCGAGCCGCAGGACGGCGTGACGCCGACCACGCGTTGGCAGGTGGGCAAGTCGGTGAGCGATCAGTATGACTTGCGTCTGCCACCGACGATGCCGACCGCTGACTATTTCTTAACCGTCGCGGTGTGCGCGCGCGATCAGGAAATTTGTTTGCCTGCCGCAGACGGCGCGGGCAACGCGTTGGGCGAAGAAATCGAATTTACGCGCGTGCGTGTGGCGAAGAACAAGCACGCGTTTGCCGCGAGTGATTTGCACTTGCTGAATCGGCTCTCGGTAGATTTGGGCGAAGTGCGTTTGATCGGATTCGTGCCGCCGCGCGAGAAGATTACGCCGGGCGAGTTACTGCAAGTCGGTTTGTATTGGCGCGCGCGCGAAAAACCGCGCGGCGATTACGTCGTCGCGGTGCAACTGCGCGATGTGCGCGGACGCGTCGCGTTCGAGCAGACCGCGCGTCCCGCGAACAACACCTATCCGACGACAGAGTGGGACGCGGGCGAGGTCTTGCTCGATTGGCACGATTTCGATTTGCCGCGTGATGTGGCAAGCGGGGAGTATCAGATTTTCGCCGTGTTGCGCGACGCGGCGACTGGTACCCACGTTGGCGAAACTTTGATTTCGCCGATTTCTGTTGTAAAGTAAGAGCGTACGTCATTTCGAGACACGGGTTTTGTGTCGAGAAATCTTGGCTCCACGACCGAGATTTCTCGCTGCGCTCGAAATGACAATTGCGATGTCTTTGCAGGAGCATCTATGGCAGACAAGTTTGAATTGCGTTGTTACGCGTATCTGGATCGCTGTCAACCGCAGTACGCCGCGTTCGTCGGCACGGTGACCCAGGGCGATTTGTTGATCGAAGGAATGGCGGACTTGTACATCGAAGTCGCGCCGGGCAACGAAGTGTTCCGGCTCGTGGACACGGCGGTCAAGGCAACGCGCTCGAAACCCGGCGCGCAGATCGTCGAACGCGAATTCGGGATGCTCGAAGTGCACTCGTTCGATCAAGCCGAAGTGATCGAAGCCGGACGGATCGTGCTGGATCGCTTGGGATTGAAAATCGAAGATCGCAAGAAACCGGAGATTGCGTCGGTGCAAGTGATCACGCGCGTCGATCCGTATCAGGTGCAACTGCTGAATCGGTTTCGGCGCGGCGCGATGTTGGTCGCCGGAGAAACGCTGTTCATCTTGGAAGTGCAACCCGCCGCGTACATCAACCTTGCCGCAAACGAAGCGGAAAAGTACGCCAACATCAAGATCATTCACATCACGTCGGTCGGACGATTCGGGCGGATGTGGTTGTCGGGAACGGAAGCGGAAATTCTCGCGGCGAAGCAAGCCGCGTTGCAAGCGTTGGAGTCGGTGGAGGGAAGATGAAGGATGAAGGCGGAAGGATGAAGGATGAAAAATCCGATTTCTTTCATCCTTCATCCCTCATCCTTCATCCTTCATCCTTCATCCTTCGGCTTGGAGGACGTGCGATGCCAAAAACGATTTACACGGAAAGGGACGTGGAAGACCTGGCGCGGCGCGGCGTGAAAGAGATCGCGGTCACGGACGAGGTGTATGTCACCGACGTAGCGCGCGAGCGCGCGGAGAAACTGGGGATCGCGTTGCGCGCGCCAAGCGCGATTGCCGCGCCTGCGCCAACGCCGGGCGCGCTGAACGTGCCGCGCGAAAATGCGGAGCAAGTGATCGCGCAAGTCAAGGCGGATGTGCTGGCAAAACTGGGATCGAATGTTGATGCCGCGCTGATCGAGCGGATCGTGCGGCGCGTGGTAAGCCAGGTTCAAAGTTAAAAGTTAAAAGTTCAAAGTTCAAAGTTGGTTGGAGTCAACCTTGAACTTTGAACCTTGAACTTCGAACCTCGAACCTCGAACTTGAAACCTGAAACTTGAAACTATGATCCTCGGCAAAGTTGTTGGCGAAGTGATCGCGACGATCAAAGATGAATCGGTGCAGGGGCGCAAATTGCTCCTCACGCAATTGCTGACGCCCAAGCGCGAACCGATCGGTCGTCCGCAAGTCGCGATTGAAGTGGTGCACGCGGGCATCGGCGATTTCGTGTTTCTCGTTCGCGCGCGCGACGCGTCGTTCGCCGTTGTGCCGAACGCGCCTGCCGATCTCGCCATCGTCGGCGTGATTGATCACATTGACACGATTGATCCGGGCGATATTGAGTTGCCGTTTGGGAATACGTATTTCACGTAGAGATTGGAGACACAAAAAGATCGTGGCGTAATCAGGAAAAGTATGATGTGAATTTTGGAGAACGAAACCATGTCACTATTGCAACTAGTACCGTGTCTCATAAGTTTTCCGACGGTTGTCAGACCGCCAACGGCAATCCCTTGTACGTCCAGCGATAGGGATGCGCCCAACGCCGATTGTATGTGCGGATGAAAGTGAGGATGTGTCGCTG
>VGOB01000104.1 GCA_016865935.1 Chloroflexota bacterium
GAAGTGAGTTTGGTCAACGCCATTCTCCTGCTATTGAAAACCGACTCTAGGTTATGGCAGTGGCTGGACCCACAGTGCACCCTAGACTTGGAAGCCGCTTTGCCAAATGTGTCCTGACATCAGGCGCACACCGTGAAAGAAAGGATGAAGGATGAAGAATGAAGAATGAATTTTCATCTTTCATCCTTCATCTTTCATCTTTCATCTTTTGTGGTATAATATATCCACTCTCACCGAGGAGACCCAATGCCCAACCCCTTCTTCTACGGCGGTCGTGTCAATCCAGAGCAATTCGTCGGACGGCGCGCAGAGTTGCAGCGAATCTTTGCGGGGCTTGAAGTCGCGCACACGGGGCAGCTGCAAAGTTTCTCCGTCGTCGGACCGCGCCGCATCGGCAAATCAGCGTTGTTGTTTTACATCACGAACAAATTCGCAGCCTATTTGATGCAACCAGCGCTCTATCGCATTGGTTACATCGAATTGCAAGATGCAAATTGCCGAACGCTTGGCGGTATGCTCGAGATAATTCTCAAGCAACTTGGCGTGGGACAACTCAGCGGCAAAAAAACGCCGCTCGTGGAATTCCAAGATGCAATCATCGAACTGAAGGCGCGTGGCGTGTTTCCCGTTGTTTGTCTGGACGAATTTGAGGAATTGACCGCCCATCCTGATCAATTCAAGCCCGACCTCTACGATTCGTGGCGATATTTGATCAATCAGGAAGCAATTACGTTCATCACCGCGTCCAAATCTCCGCTGATTGATCTCGCACAAGACCGTGGGCCTACTTCCCCTTTCTTCAACGTGTTTTCCCACCTGCCGCTTGGCGAACTTACCGACGACGAAGCGCGCGAACTGATTGCGCGCGGTGCAGAGTGCGACCGCCCGTTCACATCAACCGAGCAAAGCGACGCGCTACTCCTTGCAGACAAGCACCCGTACAAACTGCAACTCGTCAGCAGTTTGCTCTACCAAGCCAAAGCCGATAACCGCGTGGTGGATTGGGCAGAACTGCGACGCGAATTTGTGACACAATTGCAAAGCGTGGGACTGGAAGCGGATATGGGGCGAACGCTGAAGCAAGTTGGACGCCCTACAAAAGAAGGCGAACCAACAGAATCAGTTACGCGACGAGCACGGTTTCGGACTTTTTCATCTGTGTTTGCCTTTGCCCTTTACGCTCTTGCCATAGCGCTCATGATATACAGCCGCAATGCTCCAAATGAACAACAGTGGGTTGTGATTATCGCTGCCGTTTTTGTGCTGGTGGGAATTGTGCTTACTCTGATTTCTTTTGGTGTAATCCCGATAAATGATTCCGAAAGGACTGTCTGATTATGCCAAAGAAGAACACGGCTGCACCACAGTTGCAAATCCAAATTCCTCAGGATCCAATTTCAATCAAGATCGTGCATGATCCAGCTCCACCCTTGTCAAGAAATCTGCGGAGAGCATTGCCATACTTCATCGCGTTGACTTTGGCTTCGGTCTTTATCGTGGCAATGCTTTGGGCTGTGTATGTTCTACCACGAGAAAGACAGGCAATCTCATTTGATCCACCCCTCAAGAATGCTAGCGTGGTCATCGAGTATCCCAAGTATCTGACGAAGGATGATGAAGGCGTCATAGACATTGAAATCGCGAATCAGAGTGACATTCCGCTAAACAATGCGGCAGTATCAGTTCTGTTTAGTGAACCCAAGTCCATAAGTTTGGCGATCGGATCAAGCAATACGCTCAGCTTGGATATGCTAAAGTCTGGGGCGGGCATACATCAACAATTTCGCGTTAGGTTTGTTGAATCCGCTCCAATGACACTAACCGTTCGATTCACTCAAGAAAGCGGGGTGATTTTGCGTTCCACAAATTCCTTGTCCATAAATGCAAGCCCTCTCTGGTTCCCATTGGGAGCCCCACTACAACAAATAGTTTCGATATCGGCATTACTGGGCTTGCTCAGCATTTTAGCGAAATGGATCATTCAATTTTCATTTAGAGGAGAACTGAACGCCTGAGAGCGGGGAAGAGATGTCAAGCATTCAGACATATGTAGAAATCCTTAACCGCGTTGAGCCATTCCTCTCTTTCTTTCCTATTCCTGGTTTGGATGTGCTCCTTGTAAAGATTGCTCACCTTGACAGGTCTTCAGGTGTAAAAGCCATTGCCAGAATAAGCCAGATGCAACAACAGCAGAGGGCGGCAAGCTTTGCCATTGTCGAACTCACCGCATCCGACATTGAAAATATGCGAACGGTTCAAGAGATCGCTTTGGTTGCAGACAGGTATGCGTGGCTGCCGCCAACAATGCCCAAGGACTTGGAAAACGTCTTGCCACCCATCCGCGACATCGCCGCGTACGCGCAAGCCGCGCTGGAAAGCGATACGCTCTACAACAAGCAAACGCAACTGCGGAACGCCATCGCGCAAACGCAGCGCGTCCGCGCAGGTCTCGCGCTGAGTCGCAATCGCCACATCGCCGCGCGGTTTGGGCGCGCGCTCGAAACGTGGGAAGATGCGCTCGGCAAGGAACTGCGCGGGCTGGACGCGCGCGAAGTCATCCCCAACGTTTACGTCGCGGGTTCGCCGCTTAAGACCAAAAGCGAAGTATTCAAGGGACGGCGTGATCTCTACGTCGCGCTCGAACGCGAATTGGCGAGTGATGCGGAAACGCGTCCCACGCTCTTGCTCTTTGGCGCGCGCCGTTGCGGCAAAACCTCCGCGATCAAGCAAATGCCCGTCCGCCTCGGTCCCGACGTGATTCCCGTCGAAGTGGATTTGCAATCGGCGGCGACGGCGGAAGATGCGGCGGGCTTGCTCTTTGTGCTTGCCGATCAAATCAAACGCAACGCGCTGACGCATCGCCGCGTGCAACTCCCCGCGCTCACGCGCGACGATTTGCGCGCCGATCCGTACGTCGTCTTTGGCGATTGGTTGAACCGCGTCGAAGAAGCGGTCGGCGCGCGCTGGATCCTGCTCAACCTCGACGAGTACGAAAAACTCGCGCAGATGATTGACGACGGACGGATTGACGCGCGCGTCTTCGATTTTCTGCGCGGCATCATCCAGCATCATCCGCGCGTCACCGTGCTGTTGAGCGGCTCGCACACGATTGACGATGTTGGGGCGTTTGAAAATGTGGGGGCGTTTGATGATGTGGGGGCGTTTGATGATGTGGGGGCGTTTGAAAAAACGCCCAAAACGCCCAGGGCGTTTCATAAAACGCCCCTCCTATCCGATTACCTCATCAACGTCCGCGTCCTCAAAATCGAAAATCTCAAAGAGGATGAAGCGCGCGAACTGATCGTCCAGCCGATTGAAAACTTCCCGCTCGAGTACGAGCCCGCCGCCGTCGAGCGCATTCTCGCGGTCACAGGTTGCCAGCCCTTCCTCGTCCAAGCGACAGGGCGCGATTTGGTGAACGCGCTCAACGAACAGAATCGCACGCGCGCCACGCTCGCAGACGCCGACCGCGCGCTCGATTCCGTGCTGACGACAGGCGCGGCATATTTCCAAGACCTGTGGGGCAATGCGCGCGACAGCGACGATGATCAACGCGCGGTGATGCGCGCGGTGGCGACGCAAAAAGACGTAGGGGCGTTTAATCAAACGCCCCTACAAAACGCGCTCCGCAAACTCGTCCACCGCGACATCCTCATGCCCCTTCCCCTGTCTCCGACGGGGGAAGGACGGGATGGGGGTTGGGGTTTCCGCGTCGAACTCGTGCGGCAGTGGGTGGAACGGAATACGTCGTAAAACGTCACACCGCGCTCGGTTTGATCTTCCGCCGCATCGCATGAACTGACTGACGTTTGCGTTCAGTTGTGCCTGGCGCGAATGGATGCGAAATACGCAACAATGCTCGCTCGATTGCCTGCGGAAAGACAATCGGAAGAAAATAGTTACCGGGGTACAAGTAATCCTCACCCTCGTTGTCAACCACGCGAATGTAATTCGACCGCGCCGCACTCTCATCTGGCAAAACGCGATAGATCATCCGCGGTGTGAGCAAGTCCGAGTCATCGCTATTGACGCAAATGGCAAATCGCGCGATTAGTTTGTTATTTTTCTTCATAGTCCACCTCAATCCAAGAATCGCTTGATTCTCATTTTCCGTCTGCCGATTCCATGCGCCTCGAACCAATGCACTTTGGCAAAACGCAAAGTACCGTCTTGCAATCGCACAGTTGCCATCCCCTTCAGTTTTCTCCAGCGTCCCGAACCGTATCGCTTGCGTAAAAGCGAGCGCGTCAATCGTCGTCAGCGCGCGTCATCCGTTTATCCGCTTTGCCGTAGGCAATCCGTTGTCCCTCATTCGAACAACACCGGCTGATCGCCGCGTAATTTCTCCTGAATCTTTTGCGCGATCAAATCCAGGTGCTTGCCATTCGCGACAAAATCCAAGCGATCCGCCGGAACGATCAGCACCGGCGCGAGTTTGAAATCGGCGATCCATTCGTCGTACAAAACGTTCAATTGCGCTAGATAGTCCGGCGCGATATTTTTTTCGTACTCGCGCCCGCGCAGCGCGATCCGGCGCAACAAGGTTTTCACCGACGCATTCAAATAGACGATGAGATCGGGCGGCGGCAACAACTCCGTCAAAACTTGATACAACTCGCGATAGGTCTGCCAATCGCGCTCGGAGATGCACCCTTGCCGATATAAATTCTTGGCGAAGATTTCCGCGTCCTCGTAGACACTGCGATCTTGGACGACGTGGCTGGGAAAATCGCGCAAACGCCGCAAATCAAGCAAGCGGCGCGACAAGAAAAAAATCTGCGAGTGGAACGACCACGCGCGCATATCTTTGTAAAAATCCGCCAGGTAGGGATTGTCTGCGACGCCTTCGAAGAAAGGTTCCCACTCCATCCGCGCGCACAACAGTTCGACCAGCGTGGACTTGCCGACGCCGATGTTGCCCGCAATCGTGATGAACTTTTTCACGAATGACCCCCATTGGCGAACAACGGTTGTTGAAACGCGCCCAGTTCCAATTTCGTGCGGATGTGATCCAGGATCGCGCGCAAGTCTTCTGCGCGCCGCACGAAATCCAGATCGTTCGTGTCAATCGTCAGCACGGGCGCGGCGGTGTAATGCTCGAAGAAATCGTCGTACGCGTTGCCCAGCGCGGCGATGTAATCGCGCTCCATCGCGCGCTCGTACGCGCGATCGCGCAGCGTGATCCGTTCCATCAGCACGTTCGTGTCCGCGCGCAGATAGACCACCAGATCGGGCGTCGGAATTTTCGTCGCGATGATGGCGTGGACGCGCTCGTACATCGCCAGTTCGTCGCCTGCGATGTTAAGGCGCGCGAAAATCGCGTTCTTATCGAACGTGTAATCGCTGATCAAATTCGCGCGCGTCAACGCGGTGGGGATGACCTCGTGTTGTTGATGATAGCGGCTGAGCAGAAAAAAGATTTGCGTCTGAAAACCGTACCGCTTGCGGTCTTGATAAAAGCGCGCGAGAAAAGGATTTTCTTCAAAAACTTCTAGCAAAATTTCCGCATCGAATTCTTTTTGCGCGAGGCGCGCCAGCGTCGTCTTGCCCACGCCAATCACGCCTTCGATCGCGATGTAGTGGTGTTTCTGCAACATTGCCCCCGTTTTTGAGAGGGAGCGCGGGAGACAGGGAGAGCGGGAGACCTATCTCCCACTCTCCTGCTCTCCCACTCTCCCATTCAGATAATCACTTGGACTTTTAACGCGCCCCGCGTCGCCGCGCGTTCAAACGCCGCGATGCCGCGTTCGATTGGAAATTCCGAATCGGTCAGCGCGTCTACGTCAATCAGTTTTTGCGCGAGCAAACGCAGCGCGGGCGCGAACGGACCGCAACGCGAGCCAATGATCGAAATTTCGTCAATCACGATCGGCGCGAACGACGATGCCTGTCCGCCGTGAAATGTGGATTTCAAAACGAGGATGCCGCGCGGTCGCGTCAATTGGCGCGCGAGATCGAAGCCGCCTGCGTTCCCCGCGCAATCCACGACGACATCGAACTGACCGCGTACCGAAGCCGCGTCCGTCGTCGTCGCGATGCCGCGCGCGCGCAACATCGCAAGCTTGGGCGCGTGACGACCAAGCGCGAGCAAGTCACAGCCGGTCAACTGCAAAACCTGCGCGCAAAGCAAACCCAGTTTGCCGTCGCCGATGACGCAGACGCGATCCGTCGGGTGAATGTGAATGCGGTCGGTGATTTCACATGCGGCGGCGAGCGGTTCGGTAAAAATCGCTTGCGCGTCCGTAACCGAATCGGGAACGCGATGCAGGTTGCGCGTGGGGAGCGTCAAAAATTCCGCGAGCGCGCCATCGCGCTTGACGATGCCGAGCGTCGTGCGATTCGGGCAATGCGTCGTATCGCCGCGCAAACAGGTGGGGCATACGCCGCAGTCCGCGTTGATCTCGCCGACGACGCGCGCGCCCTCGTCCGTCACGCCGACGAATTCGTGCCCCAGCACGCCGCGATAGCCCATATAGCCCTTGACGATTTCGAGATCGGTGTTGCAGATCCCCGCGCGCAGAACGCGCACGCGTGATTCGCCCTCTGGCGCGCGCGGCATTGGGTAATCGCGCGCGAGTTTGAGTTGTCCGTCAAAGACGAGCGCGTTCACGCGTGCCCCTTGGACTCGCCACCCGGCAAATCGTCTCCGCCGATCAAACCGAGCGCGCGCGCCTCTTCAAACGTCATCACGCGATTCGAATCGGCGCGTTCAGCGGGAGGCGGAGTTGTCGGTGGAGGCGGCGGCTCCGCGGGAGGCGGTGGATTCGGCGTTGTCCAGCGCGTCCGTCGGCGCGGCGGTTCAGTGGCGCGCGGCGGCGCGGGCGCGGGCTTGGCAGGCGGCGCGGCAGTTTGGGGATTGAACAACAACGGATCGTCTTCGATGCGCGTCAGCGCTTCGCCCAGCGTCGCGCTGATCGCGTTGTGCATCGCGCGATCCTCCGCCGTGCCGCGCTTGACGCTGGCGCGCTGGATTTGCTTGCGCAGTTCGGTGATCGCGCGGCGCAGGGTCAGCCACACCATCCCGACGCGTCCCGAAGAGTTTTGGCGCGCTTCGAAGATCAGCGTCAGGAAAACCTGGTCGGTGATGCGCGCGGTGTACATTTCGTACTTTTGCCCTTCGTGAAAGTGCAGATCGAATGCGGCGTCATCGCGCAGCAAATCCACCACCGCGTTCGCGGCGGACATTTCATTGCCGATCAGCGCGAGAAACGCGTTGATGTCGAAATCGCCGCGCCAGCCGCAATCGGTCAACAGTTGCCCCGAATCGTCGAGCAACAGGGCAACGACCGCGCCCAAGTCCAGCCGCAGGTCTTCGATCTGTGCCTGAATTTTTCGCAAACCCTCTTCCGAAAATGCAACCGCTCGTTGTTGTTTCACCTTGCCTCCCTGCATGCGCTTTCGGCTAGACTATACACGCCCCCTGCCAGATTGTCAACCAAAGCAAAACCTGGTGATTACCCACAAGTGTCATTGCGAGCGGAGCGAAGCCGCCGTAGGCGTCCACGTTGCGATTTGGGGATTGCTTCGGCACATAAACCGTGCCTCGCAATGACACCGCCGAGATGTGTACAATCACCATAAGCAAAACCCGTTTTCATCGCGAAAACGGGTTGCTGTGGCTCCTCGGCTAGGACTCGAACCTAGAACATCACGGTTACGTCTACCCTCACATTTCTGTGAGGAACGGACTATCTCATCACCCTTTTTAGGGTGTCGGGCGCTAGCGGGGCTTATTGGTTGGCTCCTCATCCCCTAGTCTCTGCACCTTTCTGACTACTGTTTTGCCTTTCGTCAGACTTGGCTCAGGGTTACCATCACTCGCGTGTCCAGGCTTCCCTGACTTCACCCGATTTTTCCGCTACTCATTACTGAGTAGGGCTGCATCGTGATACAGCCGCGCGCTCTGCCAATTGAGCTACCGAGGAATATTCAGTTGTGAAAGCATTATACTCAAAAAGTGTCAAATTGCAAATTGCAAATTGCAAATTGCAAATTGTGAATTGTGAATTGTGAATTGTGAATTGCGATCAGCCGAGATAATCTTTCAACTTGCGACTGCGAAGCGGGTGGCGCAATTTACGCAACGCTTTCGCTTCGATCTGGCGGATGCGTTCGCGCGTGACGCGAAATTCCTGCCCCACTTCTTCCAACGTGCGCGCCTGCCCGTCTTTCAAGCCGAAGCGCAACTCGAGTACCTTGCGTTCGCGCTCGCCGAGTCCGTCGAGTACGTCGTGCATTTGCTCTTTCAGCAATTGGCGCGACGCTTGATCGGCGGGCCCCAGCACCGATTCGTCTTCGATGAAATCGCCAAGCGACGAGTTGTCTTCCTGACCAATCGGCGTTTCCAGCGACATCGGCTCTTGCGAAATCTTCATAATCCGGCGCACCTTGAGCGCGGCGCGTTTCAAATGCCGCTCCAAGATCGGATCGACCGGGTCGCCGCGCGCTTGCGCTTCCAAGATCGCGCGTCGCTCTTCGACCGGCAGAATCTCCATCTCCAGCGCGATCTCGTCCGACGTCGGCTCGCGTCCCAGTTCTTGCGTCAGTCGGCGCGATGTGCGAATCAGCCGATTGATCGTCTCGACCATATGCACGGGGATCCGGATCGTGCGCGCCTGATCCGCGATCGCGCGCGTGATTGCCTGGCGAATCCACCACGTCGCGTACGTCGAGAACTTGAAACCCTTGGACTGATCGAACCGCTCGACTGCGCGCAACAAGCCGATGTTGCCTTCCTGGATCAGATCGAGCAACGACATTCCGCGCCCGATGTACCGTTTGGCGACGCTGACGACGAGGCGCAAATTCGCTTCCGCCAATTTCTTGCGCGCGATCTCCGCCGCCGCGAGCGCGGCTTTGTATCGCTGGCGCGCCTGATTGCCTACGCGCGCACGTTGCAACGCTTGTTGCGCGAGTTCGCCTTTTTGCACCGCTTCGGACAACCGCGCTTCGTCGCCGCTGGTGAGCAAAGGCACGCGCCCGATCTCGCGCAAGTACATTCGCACCGGATCGCTACTCACTTCCACCGGCACATCCAGCGCGGCGGCAGTTTGCGCCTCGCTCGGTTCCTCGGCGGGCTCGCTTGGCACCGGCGGCAATTTGCCGTCGCCGACGATGGTGATCCGCATTTCGCCCAAGAGCCGCCGCAAGTCCACAACCAACTCCGGATCTTCGTCAATGTCCGGAAAAACCGTCCGCACTTGATCGAACGTCAACTTGCGATGCGCGCCTGCTTTCCGCACCAACAGATCGAGCGCGGCGTCTTGATCCGGCAGATCGGCGGCGCGAATCGCCGCGTCGGCGGCATCACCCTTGAGCGTGGTCGCCAACTGGAGCAGATCGGATTTTTTCTGCGCGCGCGGGCGCGCGGTTTTCTTGGCAGAAACGATTTTTTTCTTGGCAGGCATAATCACAAATTAGAACGTGTGCGCTTTGAGCGCGGTGCGCGCGCTCAACGCTCTTTGGCTTTCCGCGACGCGCTTGAGCAAAAATGCGACGCGCGCGCGCAAATGCGGTTCGTCTGCCGCGGCGCGTAGTTCGTCCTGATCGCGCAATAACACTTCGAGGCGCGCCAGTTCGGTTTTGTCGCGTTCGGCGCGTAGACGATACGCCGCGATTTCGATCTCGCGCGCGAGCTCGGGCTGATTCAATTCCGGCACGCCGGACTCGGCGGCGCGCAGGCGTTCCCACAACGGAACGAGCGACGCATCCAACGCGGCGTGAAACGCGTCGCGATCGAAAAAATCGGACGCGGCGGCGCATTCGCGCAACGCGAGAAAGAACGCGCGCGCCTCGCCGTCCGCAAAATCGTCCGGCTCGAGAAACGGGACGCGCGGCAAGTGTTCCGGCGTGCGCAGCGCGAGCGTCAAAAAATATTCTTCGCGTTTGGAAACGGCGCGCGGCGCGACGCGGGGCGTTTCAACGGCGGAACGTTTTTCCGCCGGGCTGGCGCGCTGGACTTGCGCGATTTCTTGCGCGATGGTCGGCTCCGCCACCTGAACGAGCCGCGCGAGTTTTTGCGTGTAATGCGCGCGCTGCACCGCGTCGCCAATTTCGCGAATGATCGGCGCGAGCCGCTGAACAGCCGCCGATTTGTCGCGCGCGTTTTGCAAATCGAGATCCTGGGTCAAGGCGTGGAAATAAAAATCCACCAACGGCTCGGGATGCGCGGTCAGATCGCTCCATTGTTGCGGCGCGGCGTGAATCAACTCGTCCGGGTCTTTGCCCGGCGGCAATGGAATCACGAACAACTCTGCTTCCAGCCGCTCTTCAAAACCGATCAGCCCCGCGCCCATCGGCACAGGCACGGTTTTGCGCGCCAACGCTTCGCGCGCGATTTGCAGACCGCGCTTGGTCGCTTCCTGCCCCGCCGCGTCCGGATCGAGCGCGAGCGCGTACCGATTCGTCAGCCGTTTGAGCAAGCCGAGTTGTTTTTCGGTGAGCGCGGTGCCGAGCGACGCGATGACGTTGCAAAATCCGGCTTGGTGCGCGCCGATCACGTCCATATATCCTTCGACGATCACCGCGAGGTTCTCTTTGCGAATCGCGTCTTTGGCGCGATCGAGTCCGTAGAGCGTCGCGCTCTTGTCGAACAACGGCGTCTGCGGCGAGTTCAAGTACTTGGGTTCATCATCGCCCAGGGTGCGCGCGCCGAAACCGATCACTTCGCCATTGCGATTGCGAATCGGAAACATCAAGCGCCCGCGAAAACGATCGTAATGTCCACTCCCGCTTTCGCGCGCGATCACGAGTCCCGCCGCTTCCAATTCGCGCAACGCGTATCCTTTGCCGCTGAGAAACGATCGCAGCGCCTCCCATTCGTCCAGCGCGTAACCGAGTTCGAAACGCGCGGCGGTCTCCGGCGTGATAAAGCGCTTTGAAATGTACTCGCGCGCGCGTTGCGCGGCGGGATGTTGCTTGAGCAGGTAATGGTAATGCGCCGAGGCAGTTGCGAGAAGCTCGCGCAATTTTTTGCGTTCGGCGTCTTCGCCCGGCGCGTCGCGCGTCAGTTCGACTCCGGCGCGCTGCGCGAGGCGGCGCAACGCTTCGCCGAAATCCAGGTTCTCCTTCTTCATCAAGAAGGTGAACACATCGCCGCCGGTATTGCACGAGCCGAAACAGTGCCAGGTGTTTTGATCGGGAAAGACGATGAACGACGGAGTTTTCTCGTTGTGAAATGGACAGAGCGCTTTGAAATTGCGCCCTGCCTTTTTCAACGTCGCATATTGACCGATGACATCAACGATGTCAATTTTCGATTTGACGTCATCTACGACTGACATTTCGGATTCCCCAAAAGAAAACTGCCGCCAGAATTCCTCGCGGCAGTATATTGGCACAAGTTGGAAAGAATGTCAAGTAATCGTCAACCAGTCGCATCGCTTTCGTATCGTAAATGGCGATCCCAAAAAGCAACCACGCGTTTTTCGTACTCGCCTGGATTTGCCAGCATTACGGATTTGTGCCCCGCGCGATCAACCAGATACAATTCTTTCGGTTCGCGCGACGCGCGATACAACCGCAAGCCATTCGTCACATCAACCGTCTGATCCTCGATTCCGTGAATAAAGAGGATCGGACGCGGCGCGATGTGTGCGACATCATCTATCGGACGCACTTGGTGGATTCGCAGACCGGTGATACGCTCACCTAACCAAACGATCGGCGCGGCAAAGGGGAACGGCGGCAGCCCGACCTGGGCAATCGTGCCGTGCGCCAGATTATCTTCGATACTGGAATACGCGCTTTGCGCGATCACCGCGCGGCAGATCGGAAGACGCGCCGCCGCGCGCAGGACCGCCACCCCGCCCATCGAATGACCAAACAAACCGATGCGCGTTGGATCGATCTCGGGACGCGCGCGCAGATAATCTACCGCCGCGCACACATCCTGGGTCTCCAAGAAACCCAGGGTGTTCAGTTTGCCGTGACTGTACCCGTGATTCCGCAGATCGAGCAAGAGTGCGCCGTAACCGTGGCTGCGCAACATCGCGGCTTCCAAGAGCAACTCGCCGCGATTGCCGCCCAAGCCGTGAACGAACACGATCGCCGCGCGATGGCTGTTGGGATCGGGCGGGATGAACCACGCGCGCAACTTGACGCTGTCCGCCGCGAAGAAAAATGCTTCTTCCCAACGCGCGAGGCCCACGTCGGTCGGCGTGACCGCCGGATGAGTTCGCAGGGGATACAAGATGGGGATCGCCGCCAGGACCGCCAATCCCAAGCCGCTGCCAACCGCCAAGGTGAAGAACATCAACAGAAAAAAGATCGCGTACCCGAACTCGAACCACACGATCGTCAACAAGGGCGTCAACGTCATCGCAAAAACGAGCGCGACAAAAACCAAGCGCAGGGCGGACAGATATCTGCCCACCGATAGAAAACTCAATTTGACCGGTTCGGATGAAATAATTGCGCTTGCCATCGCCGACCTACAGCCATAACTCGAATTGTTGTGGCATTCTCAGAGACACGCGTAACAAAAAATCGCGATGGCAACATCGTGCGCCTTGCGATTCTTGTTCTGTGATCGCGGATCGCAAATACCTCGCGCTAGTCAGTGGCTGGAACCAGCGCGCCCACCGATCTCTCCTCAGCAATCTCCGGGCGATCCAACTGCTTTGCAATCACGCGCAAAAAAGCATCCACGATCGCAGGATCCCACTGCTTGCCGCGCCCGGCTCTCAATTCCCACGCCGCGCGTTCCGCCGACATCGCGCGGCGGTACGGGCGATCACTCGTCATCGCGTCGAACGCGTCCGCCACGGCGATCACGCGCGCGCCGAGCGGAATGGCCAACTCTTTCAAACGGTGCGGATAGCCGGTCCCGTCCCAGCGCTCGTGGTGACAGCGAATCAAGTCCGCCCCGCGCGCAAAGTCAGGATAACGCGCCAGCAAGTCTGCGCCGCGCGCGGGATGCGACTGCATCACATTCCATTCAAACGGTTCCAGCGGCGCGGGCTTTTGCAACACCCCGTCCGGGATACTGATCTTGCCAATATCGTGCAGGCGCGCCGCCGCGCAGATCAAGTCCACTTCGGATCCGACGATGCCCAACTCTCGCATCGTGATCTTGGTCAACTCGACAAGGCGATACGAGTGTCTGCCAGTGTACGGATCGCGCGAGTCTATCGCGCCCGCCATAGATTCCAACATCCGGCGCGTGCCATTCCGCACCTCCTGGGCGACCTTGAATGTAAAATAGGCAAAAACGATGAGAAGCGCCAGAAACACGAACGACCAAACCTGTGGCGCTGCCGCAATCGCTCCGAGCACGCCAATCAGATATTGCGTCGCTTCGATCACGGTTGCCTCCTCCTCGAGGTTTTCTTGCGATAGTATATCGAGCAAGGTTACAAATTGCGCTTTTGGTTGTCACCCTGAGCGAAGCGAAGGGTATCGCGATTTGCTGGTTGCGAGATGCTTCGTCGCGAAAAACGCTCCTCAGCATGACAAAATGAGCCGTGGTAAAACCGCAGTTTGTGCCCGCTAACAGTAAAGTGCGCCCCCCATACACCCCAGCGCACCTTGCTCATTATAACAACTTGAGGGCAAAAGTGCGTAAAGAAGTGTTACAGTTTGATAACGATTGCGTAACAAAAAGGCGCGCCAGACTTTCCGGCGCGCCTTTTTCGGCTTTCCCAACTCCCTATTTCGGAATCTGATACCAGTTTTGCTCGGCGAGCAAATCCACGCCGCACTTTAATTGCGCGATCCAATCAATGAACTGTGCGACCATCGCCTTGCCTTCGAACAGCGCGCCGTGTTGCGGCACGATGCGCTCGATGTCGAGGGCGCGCGCCATCGTCGCCCAGCGCGCGCACGCTTGCCCTGACGTGATGTAGCGCCGGTGAAATCCGTCCATATATTTGACGTGCGCGCCGAAATCGCCGACGATGGCGTACGCGTTGTCGAACGGCAACAACGACGCGCCGAGATCGCCGGAGAAGAGCGTCTTGGAAGTCGGATCGTACACCTGAATATTGCCCGGCGAATGTAAGAAATGCGCCGGCACCAAAACGATCTCCGCGCCATCGAGTTTGAGCCGCATTCCGCGATCGGGAATCGCGACCACGCGATCCTTGACAAAACTCTTGGTGCAGAACGACGGAATGAATCGTTCCCACACTTCGGGAAAACAAATCTTGGCGTCGGTGATCAACAAATAGCCGTTCAAGCCCGCGCCCACATCCGGATCTTGATGCGACAGAAACAGGTACTCTAATTTCTGCGGCGGAATGAACTTGGAAATTTCGGCGACGAGTTTGGAAAACATTTTGTTGCCGCCCGGATCGAGCAACATTCCTTTCTCACCGTGAATGATCAAAAACTGATTCGCCTGCACATCGCCCGGCTCGGTCAAATCGTCGAACCGAATGATGCGATGCGCGCCGTGGTTGAAAATTTCTATAGCCATAGTCCTCTCCTTGAGAAAAGTATGCGTTCAATCATCATCGCGAAAAATGCCGACCCGATCGGCTTTGAGCGACGCCTTTACACCATCCAGCGCTGACCCTGCTCACCGACTGTGAATCCCTGCGCGACGACCCATTTTCGTTCCGCGCCATCACGCCATAACGGATTGGTGTGATTGAGATGAACAAAACAGATTTCCGCCGGAATGCCGCGCAAGAATTCAACACTATCGCGCACCAACGGGTGCGGCACCTGACTCATATCGCGTCCGGGCAATTCTCCTTGATCGAAAAATGTTGCATCGAGCAGCGCGATGTCAACGCCGTCGAGAAAATCGCGAACGTCGAATTCACAGCGCGACCAGCGATCAATATCCGGGCAGAAAAACAACGTCCGATGCGAACCCCGAATGAGGTATCCTACCGTATCACTGAATTCGCCGCGATGAGGCACCGCCACAGGCACGACCGAAAGATCGGGAGCACACCTCACCGCATCTTCCGGCTGGACGCGCCGCCATTCGATATTCTCGATCTCGATCAACTGCTTCCAGGGCGCGTTGTCTCGCAAAAATTCGCCGAACGTTTGCGTGGCGTAGACCAGCAATCGCCGCGTATTCATCGCTTCCCGACCCAGGTGCACGAGTCCCGCATAATGCCCTATGTGCGCGTGCGTGATGAAGATGCCGCCCAGCCGGCAGTCCGGCGCGCACGTCTGAAGCAGATGCAACTGCTCGCGAAAATCCGGCGTAGCATCAATCATCCAAAAAGATTCGCGCCTGCGGTCAACGATTCCCAGACAGGAAACGAATTGCCGCGCCGCTGGCGTCTCGCGAGCGCGCGTACACGTTTGGCAGTAGCAACCTGCCTGTGGCACTCCGCCATCTTGCGCGACGCCGAGCAGAATAATTTCGACCGGCATAAGGATAAAATCCGATTGAACCGCTAGCGGTCGAAGAAAATATTTTTGCCGGTAACCGCGAGCGGAATGCCCATCACAAAATCCGCATCAATCAAACCGATGGCGCGCGCGACCACGCGCCGACTACAATTGGCATATTCTACCCGGCGCGATTGACGCCCTTGTGCGCGCGGTCTTGGCAGAATTGCCCGATTTGCCAAAAGAAACAACCGAAACGCTAACCGCAAACGCGGAGAAGCCTGTCCCGGCTTGATTCTATCACATAGAGGACGAAATGCCAAAACGCGCGGTCCCGAGCCGCGCGTTTTCGTTTTCTTCGCTTTCACAATACAATTGAATGTTCAATCTCGTGCCGGTTGGACTGCAATTCAATCTGATTGCAGCTATCTACAACCTTGAAATCCAACGAGTTCGCCAACGGACTTTAGCAAGAGGTCTAAGCAAAGGCATGAAAATTTATCTATCAAAGTAAATGCTCTTGCCTGTCACCGACAGCGGAATGCCCATCACAAAATCGGCATCGACGATTCCCAATTGTCTCGCCACAACCCCCGCGCGATACATTATGCGATTATCGACATTGAGCAGACTTGCCGTCTTGACCGCCGACCCCAGCGCGATGCCCATATCGAGCACGCGAATCGCGCATTGTGCACCAGCAAATTCAGTGTGTTCAGCGACGATGCGATCGTTACAAAGATCGACGCCACACGCGCCACAATTCAAATCAACGGACTGCGCGTTCTTGAGACCGATGAACATCACCGCCTCCGATGCGGCGACATTCCGCCCATCGCGATCAAAGTTCTTCTTGCCCGTTTTTTGTCCATAAGCAATCATCGCATCGCCCAGGCGCTTGAGGTCGTCGCCTTCGATTACTTTGACGACGACAAAATCCTTGCCTGCTCCTTTCGGCGCAGTGCGTGCGGCGATTTCCATCAGATCAATTGCAGATTGTAACGCTGACATCTCCATCTCCTCATCCAGTTTTGAAATCTTGCGATTGGATGATAACGCGAATGCGCAATTTTGGCAAAAAATAGGTGGGGCGAGTGAGTTCTAAACAGCGACCATAATCAAGCGTGCAGTCAAGCCGCGCGTTTTTGTCTTATGCCCAATTGAATCAGGATCATACAGAGGTCAAAGCATCTGTCGTTTTGACGTGTACGCGTACGAAAGAACCCACCACTGCACAGGAATCTCACCTCAGTTGGCCGCAAGCCACTCCATAACCACCGCCACAAATACATCCCAGGCGGTTTTCGGACGGAGCCGATACCCTGCTCTGATTTCACGCGCCCCCTCACCACGATCTAAAGCCGTTCTGGTCTTGAGGGCGATCTCCTTTGCCATTTGATCCGTCAATTGAAGATATTTTCCCGTCGTCGCCAGACTGGCATGTCCCAGGAGTCCTTGCACAAAGTTGACTGGCGCGCCTCCTTGCAGGCAATGGACCGCGATGGAATGTCGCAGCGTGTGCGGTGTCACCAACCGTGTAATACTCGCGGCCTTGGCATATCGCTTGATGCGTAGTTCGACGAGGCGCGGAGTCAGAGTTTTACCATTGCGACCTGGGAAGAGCAAGCTCGCTAGATGTTCTACTGCGATGTGTTCCTGTAACAACTGCATCAGCGCGGGTTTGAGATAGACTCGCCGCTCCTTGTCACCCTTTCCAATGATCCGCACACTACCATCCGCGAAATCAATGTCCTCGACCCGCAGCCCCACCGCTTCGCTCACGCGCAAACCACCGGCGTACATCAGTTCAAAAAGGACTCGGTCGCGGCGGGCTGAACGTGAACTGCGCGACATGACAGAGAAGAATGCTTGCATCTCAGCAAGCGTCAGTGCTTTCGGCAAGCGTTTCCCAACCTTCGGCATTGGCAGCCGCTGGGCTGGGTCAGATATCAGTCGTCCTTCGGTGAGCAAATAACCAAAGAATCGTTTCAAGATGATGACGCGATCACTGACTGTTTTCGCAGCCAGTTTTCGTTCCTGCAAGCCAGCAACATAATCCCGCAGATGGGCGAAGGTCACGTCTTGCGTTGCGGTGAGATCAGTTGGACAGAAACGGAAGAAATCTTTGAGCACCCACTGATACTCGATTATCGTACGCGCCGAAAGGTTCTTCAGACGTAGATAAGCAAAAAAATCGCGTGCGTCCGTGTGTTCGATAGAAAGAGACATAACGACGTTTCTCGAAATGAAGAATCGTAATCACCTTGACGGTCAAGGCGATTACGATTATAGATACCATTGTTCTATTGTCAATTGGCTTATTGGCCGCGTTTGCGCCGGGAATGCTTGGTTCTCAAGTGTTCGTCAAGTCAACGCTTGGCGAGATGCGACGCATACATGTAAACTTCTGTGGTGGACTGCCTCCCTCCCTGTTAGGAATTTCGCTTCACTGCAATTTGTGGGAGTGGACTGTGGCTTGTGGAAACAGGTCTGCGTTTCCCCCCTGACGGAAATTCCTTATCCTTGGCGTCGCCGGTGAGGTCATTCACCGCGAGAACATCACTGAGACTTTGGTCACATGATCATACGTGACGCCAGCCATTCAGCTCTCCTTTGCATGGTTCCGGTTATCCCTCTGGAAATTCTTTGCGGAATTGCGCCACACGTTCCGCCGCTAGGCTTCCCAGCGCCACACCATCCGCCATCAACAGAACCAATTGATAACCACGTTTGTACAGTTCG
>VGOB01000105.1 GCA_016865935.1 Chloroflexota bacterium
ATCACGGCGAAAAGCAATTTCCGCAAGCGTTCATGATTGAGCGACTGTTGATGAATTGCCTGAACGACCGAGTCAATATAATCTTGGTTCGGCACTGAGATGACCATAAAAGGATGCTCCTTGTTGGAATAGAGACATCCGCAAGGATACTCCTTTTATGGCTCGGTGCCAATTACGCATAATCGGTTCCTCACTCTTCCGGCTACGTTCAACGTACCACCGCTCAGCGCGACCGAAGCAGAAGAGCCATTGACCTCCAGTTCGTTGCCACTCCCACTGCCAACGGTCATCGTGCCATTGGTGATCGTCAGCACCCCGTTCACCGTCAGCGATCCACTGCTACCCCAGTTAGATACCGCGCCGGCATGATTGAGATAAAAGCCCGCGCTGGAACCGATGGTTTTGCTCCCTACGCAGGGTGTGATCGTTGACGCGCTGGATAACTTGAAGGTTCCATTATTGAGCGTCAAGCCACCAGAAGTCATGCTGATCACCGACTGAACGTCCAGCACGTTGGCGTTGCTTGTGCCCATGTTCAAGGTGATGCTATAGAATTGGGTTGTTCCAATGCCGCTAACGGTCTGATTGCCATTTTTGTTGAAAGTGACGTTGATAATCCGCCCGGAACTCGGCGAGCCGTTAAAAGTACCATCGTTCGTCAAGTTACCGGTAATGGTCATGGCGTGTGTGGCGCTGACATTTGTTGTCGTTATCAAACCGGTATTGGCAATGGCAACATCACCGTTCACCGTGATTGCTCCGGCTGTGCTACTGTCGCCGACGGTGAGGGTCCCGTTGACGGTGAGACCGGACAGACTCGCAGTATTCGTGACAGTCACCGTATGCGTACTGGCGATGATCACCGCATCGCCGTCTACCGGCACGTGACCGCAACTCCAGGTGCCGCTCGCGTTCCAACTACCCGTGCCGTTTGACGTGCACGTTGCCGCCAGCACGGGCTGGGATACAAACAAGGTGAGCGCAAGCAACAATGTTACCAGCAAGCCAAAGAGCAGTTTCCTTCGCATGGCAACCTCTCTGACGAAAACGTGACGAGTGACGGGCAAGGTTTACGGCGATACTCATCGCAATTACTCCGCGCGGTTCGCCGCACTCGCCAACCACTCGACAAGCGAACGAATTTCAATCGTCAAGCCGGACTCTTGAATCGTTGGAGCGTTGCGCTCCGTGAGAATCAGCCCGCGGGCTTGGAGCATCCGCATCGCATCGCTCAGCGCGCGCACTTCTCTTTCGCGCGTCGCCGGTTGATCGAAATTCTGGACGACCTGGATCAACTGGCGACGCGCCGGCAGATAGAAATCAACTTCGTATCCCGCGGGCGTGGTCACGTAGTAAAGCTCGGTGGTCGTTCGGCGCAACGCCAGATAAACCACATTCTCCAGCAATTTGCCGGTATTCGGCGAGAACGCGAAACCAACCGCGCGCGCGAGACCGGTGTCAATGGAGTACACTTTTTTCGGTGCGATTTGCTGCCGTTTTACGGAATAGTCATAGACCTTGAGCGTGAAGATCAACCAACTATTTTCCAAATACTCGATGAAATTCTTGATCGTGTTGACGCTGCCCAACCCCAAACGCGCTTTCAATTTGTTGAACGAGACCAAGTCGGCGGGATTGCTCATCAGATAGAACGCCAACTCTTTCAGCGCGCTCGCGGCTTCGAGCCGATGGCGCGCCATAATGTCGCGATACAAGACATCGTTGTACAGTGTGCGCGCCAAATCCAGTTCAGGGTATTTGAGAGATTCGGGCAGCCCGCCCAAGCGCAGATAATCGTCCAGGTATCTTTGCAGACGCGCCTGCGCGACCGTCGTCAAACGCTGGAGATCGGGCAGGGATTGCTGATAAAAGCGTAGGAATTCTTCGAAGGAAAAAGGAAACAGTTCGACTGGCACATAACGTCCGGTCAGTCGGCTGCCCAATTCTCGGCTGAGGAGCGCGGCATTCGACCCGGTGATATAGAACTTGAAGCCCAGATCCATCAGTCGCCGGACCCAACGCTCCCAGCCGGCGACGTTTTGAATTTCGTCAACGAGCAGAATGCGCCGTTCGCCAAAGAGTTCGACGAGCGATTGATAGAGGTCATTCGCGTCGGCGGCTTGGAAACCCAGAAAGCGCTCATCTTCAAAGTTGAGGTAGTAAAAGGCGCTCTCGCCCAAACGGCGCGCGAGTTGAGTGAGCAGGGTTGACTTGCCTACCCGACGCAATCCCGAAATGATGACGGCATGAGGTGTAGCGGTCGCGCATTCAATCTGCGCCAATTGGTCGCGTTCGATGCCGGGATCGCGTTGCCCAAAGGCAGTAAACTGCTCGAGCAACATCGCTTTGACTTGGTCGCGTGTCCAGCGGCTTTTCCAGGGGATTTCACTCATAGCAGAATTATATGCTGAATTGTTTTCGTTGTCAATGAAAACTCGCGCTCAACGCATCCACAATCCGCTCTGCCGCGTGCCCGTCGCCAAAGGGATTGACCGCGCGCGCCATCGCCGCGTACGCCTCCGCATCGTCCAACAGCCGATAGGTCTCGCGCACGATCACCGCGCGGTCGGTGCCCACGATTTTGGCTGTTCCCGCTTCGATGGCTTCTGGGCGCTCCGTCGTTTCGCGCAAGACCAGCACCGGTTTGCCCAGCGACGGCGCTTCTTCCTGCAAGCCCCCGGAATCGGTCAGCACGAGATAGCAATGTTTGAGCAAATGCGCGAGTGTGAGGTAATCCACTGGCGGCAGTAGCGTGACGTTCGGCAAATCGCGCAAGAGTTCGTTGACCGGCTGCTGCACGTTGGGGTTGAGATGCACCGGATACACGATTCGCACATCGGGACGCGTGGTCGCGATTTCGCGCAGCGCGGCGCAGATGTTGCGGAGGGGCTGTCCGAAATTTTCGCGGCGGTGCGCGGTAACCAGCAGGAGACGGGGAGAGGGAGAGCGCAGGAGCAAGGGAGACAAGGGGACAGGGAGACTAGGTGGCAGTGGTTGTTGCGCGATCCAGTGCAGCGCGTCGATCACCGTGTTGCCGGTCACGCGGATCGTCGTATCCGAAATACCCTCGCGCAGCAAGTTTTCACGCGCGCGCTGGGTGGGCGCGAAATGCAAATCGCTGAGCGCGTCGGCGACGACGCGATTCATCTCTTCGGGGAACGGATTGCGCTTGTCGTGCGTGCGTAACCCCGCCTCGATATGCCCGATTTTGATTTGCAAATGGTGCGCGGCGAGCGCGGTCGCCATCACGGTCGTCGTATCGCCTTGCACCAGAATCCAATCGGGACGCGCGCGCGAGAGATGCGGCTCGAGTTGTTGCAAAACGCGCGCGGCAACCTGGGTCGGCGTTTGTCCATCTTGCATCACGTTCAAATCCAAATCGGGCTGGATGTTGAACAACTCTAGCACCTGATCGAGCATCTGGCGATGCTGCGCAGAGACACAGAGAAGCCGTCCTCAACCGTACCCTTCAAATACCTGGTGATAACCGCCTCCGTGTTACCGTTTTCCTCCACACGCCCGCTCTCCATCAATATTGACCTTGAACACAGATTTCTTACCGCGTGCATATTATGACTCACAAATAGCACTGTTCGCCCTTCCTTCGCCACATCCCCCATCTTTCCCAAACACTTTTTCTGAAACGCCGCGTCCCCTACCGCCAGCACCTCGTCGACCAGCAAAATCTCCGGCTCCAAGTGCGCGGCAACCGCAAACGCCAACCGCACGTACATCCCGCTACTGTAGCGCTTGACGGGTGTGTCCAAGAACTTTTCGATCTCCGCAAACGCCACAATCTCGTCAAACTTTAGTGCTATTTCGCGTCTGGTCATTCCGAGTATCGCGCCGTTCAGGTAAATGTTCTCGCGTCCCGTCAGTTCGGGGTGAAAGCCGGTGCCCACTTCCAAGAGCGAACCCACGCGCCCGTCAATCAGCGCGCGCCCTTTCGTCGGCTCGGTGATGCGTGAGAGAATCTTGAGCAGCGTGCTTTTGCCCGCGCCGTTGCGCCCAATGATGCCGACCACTTCGCCGCGCTTGACGTCGAAGGAGACGTCCTTCAATGCCCAAATAGTATCTTCCTGCCACGAATTGTTGCTAATGCTTTCTTTGCCACGAATTGCACGAATTTCACTAATCTTTTCTTTTTCTTTTCTATTCGTGTTAATTCGTGGAATTCGTGGCAAAAGATCTGTTAGCGCGTCGCGCAAGGTATCGTGACGCCGCTGGGCTTTGCCGATTTTGTATAACTTGCTCAGGTTTTCAACGCGGAGGGCAATGTCGCTCATAATACGGTCTCAAACTTTGCCACGAATCGTTGCTGATGCTTTCTTTGCCACGAATTGCACGAATTTCACTAATTTTCTCTTTTTCTTTTCTGTTCGTGTTAATTCGTGGAATTCGTGGCTGATCTTTTCTACGAATTTCAGATACACCTCTGCCACGAATGGCACGAATCTCACTAATTTTTTCTTTTTCTATTCGTGCCAATTCGTGGAATTCGTGGCTGATCTAGCAGATCACCTTACCACTCGTTTCTGTTGGAGCGACTCCGCGCCGAAGTTGAGGAGGATAGCCAGCCGCTGTCCTGTGGCAGTAAGGTAGTGATGCGCCTTGGCTTCGTGCGCGGGATTGAACGCGGAAACGGCTTTGAGTTCCAAGACGATCTGATCCTCGACGACCATGTCCGCCTCGTATTCTCCGACCAGCACGCCTTTGTAATGCACGGGCAGTTTCTTGTATTGCTCGAAACGGATACCGCGCAGAGTGAGTTCGTGGGCGAGTGCAGCTTGGTAGACCGCTTCGAGAAAGCCCGGTCCGAGGATGCGGTGAACTTCCATCGCGGCGCCGACGATGGCGTACGAAAGTTCTTTGTACAGAATCTCAGTCATGTGATTTCTTGGTAGTTCAACTCTCGCAACTCGGGCATCTCACCCGACTCCAACGGGAATTAAAATAGTCATATGTGCAAACGTGGATTTGGAATTGGTCAGCAATTCGGTCAGGACTTAGTTTCACTCTTGAAAGATTTGCTCTTTGTTCTTGAAAACAATTCTATCCTTGGTTTCGATTTGCTCAACCAGCTCTCGCACCTGTTCCTTCGTCAGAAGATTCATTCTCCACAATGCCCGAAGGACACCTGGCAAATCCCAGCATCCTATGCCGGCGCGCTTGCACCAATTCTTCACGTGAGTCTCGTTCGTGAGAACCTGACAGCCACGCGATTTGGCGACTGCCAGAGTCTCCCGCTCGCCCACATCAAAAGAATCGGGCAAGGCATCCTTATCAAATATTTCTTGCGCCGTGGGCATAAGCAAGGCAATCGGTCCTTGTTGGATGAGTGCGATTGCGGCTTGGAGAACAACGTAGCCGCTACTCACACCCGCTTGCAGTTCCGCATAGACAGCGGGTACCACGCCGATTTTGGCGCGTTCGAACAATTGCAGCAGGAGTGGTAACCGACCGATTTTGGCGAACGTGGAAAGAACATTCGTGTCGGAGAGGATCACGTCACTCCTTTCCAAGGAGCGTTTCCACCTGACGTTCCAGGTCTTCTCGCGAGTCACTCTCGACGATGCGATTGATCCCGCGATCAGCCAAAATCCCCTCCAACTCCCAGCGCGTCAGCCCGGCGATCTCCGCCGCGCGTCCCAGCGTCACCGCTTCATCTTTGAATAGTTGAATTGCCGCCTCAACCCGAAGCTGCGGCCGGGTTACAAAGAGCATCCGGAACGCTTCCTCGACTGCTTCGTTCCTGTTATGGAATATGCCTGCTTTGAGCAGCGCTTCCAATTCTAATTCCTGAACTGCCATACGCCTCCTCTTTCCGCATGCATTGCGGCAACATGCGCGAGCATATTGTACGCCAAATGCGCGGCAACCGCAAACGCCAGGCGCACGTACATCCCACTACTGTAGCGCTTGACGGGCGTGTCCAGAAATTTTTCTATCTCGGAAAACGCGACAATTTCATCGAAACGGCGTTCGATTTCTGCCTTCTTCATCCCCAGGATCGCACCGTTCAGGTAAATATTCTCGCGTCCCGTCAGTTCGGGGTGAAAGCCGGTGCCCACTTCCAAGAGCGACCCCACGCGCCCGTCAATAATCGCGCGCCCTTTCGTCGGCTCGGTGATGCGCGAGAGAATCTTGAGCAGCGTGCTTTTGCCCGCGCCGTTCCGCCCAATGATGCCCACCACTTCGCCGCGCTTGACGGTGAAGGAGACGTCTTTCAAAGCCCAAATAGTATCTTCCTGCCACGAATTGGACGAATCTATTTCTTTGCCACGAATTGCACGAATTTCACCAATCTCTTTGCCACGAATTGCACGAATTTCACTAATTTTATTTCTTACATTCGTGTTAATTTGTGTAATTCGTGGCAAGGAATTCATTCGTGGCAGAAGATCTGTTAGCGCGTCGCGCAAGGTATCGTGGCGGCGCTGCGCTTTGCCAATTTTGTATAACTTGCTCAGGTTTTCAACGCGGATGGCGCTGTCGCTCATAATACGGTCTCAAACTTTGCCACGAATTGTTGCTAATGCTTTTTTTTGCCACGAATCCTTCGACAAGCTCAGGACAGGTTTTCACGAATTCCACTAATTTTTTCTTTTCTATTCGCGCTAATTCGTGGCTGATCTTTTCCATTCGTGACAATTCGTGGCTGATCTAGCAGATCACCTTACCACTCGTTTCTGTTGGAGCGACTCCGCGCCGAAGTTGAGGAGGATAGCCAGCCGCTGTCCTGTGGCAGTAAGGTAGTGATGCGCCTTGGCTTCGTGCGCGGGATTGAACGCGGAAACGGCTTTGAGTTCCAAGACCATCTGATCCTCGACGACCATGTCTGCCTCGTACTCGCCCACCAGCACGCCTTTGTAATGCACGGGCAGTTTCTTGTATTGCTCGAAACGGATACCGCGCAGAGTAAGTTCGTGGGCGAGTGCGGCTTGGTAGACCGCTTCGAGAAAGCCCGGACCGAGGATGCGGTGAACTTCCATCGCGGCGCCAATGATGGCGTACGAAAGTTCTTTGTGCAGAATTTCAGTCATGTGTTCTCAGGTTCCGCCAAGAATGATGCTACGATTCCATGAACTCGACGACACTTACGCCGACTTCGCGGATGATGGCTCTCAGTGTACCTTTACGAACCTTCTTGCCGCGATAATGCGGAACGGGAACGACTCGTCCGTCCGTTTCCCGCACCCACAGTTCATGGGAACCTTTGCCGTGGCGATAAAAGCGAAATCCCAATCTGCGCAACCGGCTTGTAATTTCCTGGTAGTTCAGTTCTCTCAACTCGGGCATATCACCCGACTCCAACGGGAATAGACATCGTCATTCGCGTTTTCGGTGTTAGAGCCACCTCGTTGAAGCCAAGCCGTTCGCCCCGTTCGGCGCGATAAGCGGCAATCAGCTTGACCACATCAATGCAATTGAATATGGCTTCCTCGACTGTATCCCCTTCGGCGAAAGCGCCCTGCAACCCTGGCACAGAAGCCAAGTATCCATCCTCGTTGGCATCTACGACTACCGACACGAACACTGCGCGTGTGTCACTCATCGGATCAACTCCTTTCGCTAGTCCCGTGTTACCGCGCACACGAGCCGAAATTATTGTACGCCAAATGCGCGGCAACCGCAAACGCCAAGCGCACGTACATTCCGCTGGAATAACGCTTGACTGGCGTGTCCAGAAACTTTTCAATCTCGGAAAACGCCACAATCTCATCAAAGCGGCGTTCGATTTCTGCTTTCTTCATCCCAAGGATCGCGCCGTTCAGGAAAATGCGCGTAGCGTCGCGTCCCGTCAATTCGGGGTGAAAGCCGGTGCCAACTTCCAAGAGCGACCCCACGCGCCCGTCAACACCTGCACTGCAACGCACGCACGATGGCACATCTTTGGCGCGGCGCGAAGCACCGCATTACGGTTGTGCCATCGGGTGCAAGTGTAATCGCGCGCCCTTTCGTCGGCTCGGTGATGCGGGAGAGGATTTTGAGCAATGTGCTTTTGCCCGCGCCGTTGCGCCCGATGACACCTGCACTGCACCAAACGCAGTGCGGTGCAAGTGTGCCCACCACTTCGCCGCGCTTGACCTCGAAGGAGACGTCGCGCAAAGCCCAAATCGTGTCGTCAGAGGGGTCAGGGGTCAGGGGCGAGGGGCGAGTGAAAATACGCTTACTCCAATCTGCTAGCTGATCGCTGAACGCTGAAAGCTGATCCCGCAGCGTATCGTGCCGCTTTTGCGCCGCGCCAATGCGGTAGAGTTTGGAAAGATTTTCGACGCGAATGGCAAGGTCAGTCACGCTAAGATTTATTCTCCCACTGATTGCAGTGCTTGTTGATACAGTCGCTCGTCAATCCAGAATCCGCCTTGACCACGCAGCCGGTCCAATTCCGTTCGCAGCAATTCGATTTTCCCTTCTCGCTTGGCGCGAATCAGTACTCCAACGGCGCCCGTCTTGTGCAGGTTGTGGACGGCAGCCATTTGACGCGCGTCCGACTCATCCAGCAAGATCAGCGCCCCTGGCTGCTCAACGGCAAGCGCGATCGCTTGCGCCTCACCTTTGTCCAACTCGTGTTCCAGCAGACGGAGCAGTGGTTGGTTCGTTGCCGACTGGATTTCAATCCACCCGGCTATCTTACCTTGTTCAACTTCGACGGCGCCCGCGCGTTCGCGACCCTGGTCAACCACTTCTTCCCACACCGCCGGGGGAACGACGATACGCCCGTAAAACGCGCGGAGCAAATCAAGGCGTCCAATCGCGGCGAGATGAATCAAGGTAGAGGAATCGCTAATCACCATCGGCATAGCGGATATCCTCGGCGAGATCAGCTGCCGTGTAATGGCGAACGATGCGGCGCTGTCCCATCAAGTCCTCGAATTCCCAACGGGTCATTCCAGCCAATAGCCGCGCTTTGCCTAGCGCGAGCGCGCCGCGTTCATACAACGCCAACGCCAATTCCTGGCGCAGCGCCTTATCTATTTCGGGCGAAGGCAGTTTTACCGCGTCCAAGACATCGCGCGGCACGTCAATTACGATTTGCGTCATTTCCATGTTTATCTCCTCTCAAATCACGGTTAGGAGTATATCTGCTACCAGGTCACGCGTCAAGCGCGATCCCGCCTTCCAGGAGCGAACCCACACGCCCGTCAACACCTGCACTGCAACGCACGCACGATGGCACATCTTTGGCGCGGCGCGAAGCACCGCATTACGGTTGTGCCATCGGGTGCAAGTGTAATCGCGCGCCCTTCCGTTGGCTCGGTGATGCGGGAGACCTTCGGTTTTGAGCCATGCACTGAGCGCAGTCGAAGTGAGCATGCTTTCACCTGCACTGCGCGCAGGCGCAAGTGTGCCCGCACCATTGCGCCCGATGACACCTGCACTGCACCAAACGCAGTGCGGTGCAAGTGTGCCCACCACTTCGCCGCGCTTGACTTCAAAGGAGACGTCGTGGAGCGCCCAAATCGTGTCGTCAGAGGGGTCAGGGGACAGGGGCGAGGGGCGAGTGAAAATACGCTTACTCCAATCTGCTAGCTGATCGCTGAACGCTGAAAGCTGATCCCGCAGCGTATCGTGCCGCCGCTGGGCTTTGCCGATTTTGTATAACTTGCTCAAGTTCTCAACGCGGAGGGCGAGGTCAGTCATGGTTAGAACGTGTGAAACGTGTGAAATCAGTTTGACAAGAATGGTAAAGCGTGCTATGATGCGAGTGGATCGGGTGGGCTTGATCGAATCCCTGGCACACCACCGGGGTGATGGCAAGCCTGCGAGGCCGTAAGGCTACACCCGACCTTTTTATTTTTACGCTCAGCAAGCCTTCACCAGTTCCTCTGCCGATGGCACGCGATCCGCCCTGGCTTGCCGCCGTGTCACTCGAATCGCCGCGCGATGCGCGGGCGAGTGCTTGCCCACGCGCGCGATCACAATATCTTCTTTGGAGAAATTGAATCCGGAAGCGCGAATCCTGTCTAACAGCAGCGAGCGAATTGACGCCTCATAGCCGATGTACTCCTCGTCAATTGTCACCGACGAAATCTCCTCCAGATGTCCCCGCGCAGCCAACAAGATGGCGCCGACGAACATGCGGACCATCACCATTCTCGACTTGACCCTTCGTTCCAATAGCATTTGGCGTACCTGCTGCTTCACCCTTGCCGTCACTCGCACTGTGATTGAAAACCCGTCTGACACGGCAAGGATTGTCTCCCCAGACATTTCCATTCGACCGCTCTGATCTACTTCGACGTTTGACTTGGGCATGGATGTTTTCGCGCTCCATCGGTTTGATATGAAGTCGGATGCAACTGGGCTCACTCATCTTTTTCTTATCCGCGTTGTCCCGCCTCTTCGACCCTACCCAGGGCAGGGTCTGTCCGCGTCCAAACGCTCAGGTCGCCAACCGCCAACATCCTTCGGCGTCGCTCAGGACAAGCCCACATCCACCAGCAAAATCTCCGGCTCCGAACTTGCCCTGAGTTAGACCGAAGGGTGCGCGGCAACCGCAAACGTCAGGCGCACATACATCCCGCTGAAATAATGCTTGACCGGCGTATCCAGAAATTTTTCAATCTCGGCAAACGCCACAATCTCGTCAAAGAGGGCGAGGTCAGACATAGTTCGTCACGTAGTCGAATGGTCGCGTGGTCGAGTAGTCACGCTGATAGTTAGCAATTTGACAATGAATGAGAACAGCATATAATCGAAGCGTGCTAGGTGGCTTGGTAAAGTCGCCGGTAGCCAGTCCGGGGCAGTAGCCAAGCTGCGAGCGCCCTGATACAGGCGCCCACCTGGCGCGTTTTTTTGCCCCCCCGGATTGTTCAGCAGAACCGCAGCAATTCTCCGAGCGTGATCCTCTTTTCTGGAGGGCGTTCCCGGCGATACGTCCGCCATGCGACATTGTGCGCCCGCGCCTGCTTGCCAATCTCACCAAAAGTAATCTTCTCACTGACAAACCGAGGAGCGCGCCGGTAGACGTGCTGCAACACCAACCCCTTGATTTCGGCTTCCCTGCCGGGAAACTCACGATCAATAGTCACACTCGCGATCTGATTCAAATGCTTCTCCAATAGAAGATAAAGCCCAGCCGCAAACATGCGGATGCTGACCATCTTGGGGCGGATGCCCCGCGCGAGCAACTGCTTGCTGCAGTTTCGCTTGACCGCTGCTGGAATCAAGACCGCGACCTGACGACCATTGGAAAATCCAAGTGCAGTGTCTACCGTCAGTACTTCGATGCGACCACTTTGGTCAACTTGGATATCAATCATTCAACCGGAACGTGGGCACGTCGAACGCGCCAACGCTCGCATCTCGCAGCGTATCGTGCCGTTTTTGCGCCGCGCCGATGTGGCTTGTCCTGAGCAAAGTCGAAGGATAGAGTTTGGAAAGGTTTTCAACGCGGATGGCGATATCAGTCATGGTTCGTCACGTAGTTGGATGGTCGCGCGCATCCGACCGATTGACCGGGTTGATTGAAACAAAAAACGCGTTTGACAGTCTTAATATTTCGTGGTATCATATCACCGAAGAATCGGGTGGTCAGATGCCTTCACGGTATCCACTCCGCGAATGTGCGGCTGACTGCGAGCGTCCTGGTACAGACGCCCACCCGATTTTTTGTTTTCTTAACAGTATCGCAACAACTCCTTGAGAGTCACTACATGGTCCGGGTTTCGTTTACCCCGATGCGTTTCCCAAGCCAAGGTGTGCGCGGCAGACTGCCTTCCGATTTGCCGAAAGACAATCGCGCGCCTGGAGAGATTCGGCGCTTGGCGGGAAACGAACCGGAGCACCAAACTTCTGATTTCTCCCTCTCTGCCTTCATACTCCGTATCGATCGTTATGCTGGCAAGTTCGCGCATCTGACTTTCCAATAGCACCAGCAGTCCCGCAGCAAAAATACGCAGCGCGATCATGCGCGATTTCACGCCGCGCGCCCGCAATGTACGCTGACAATCCCGCTTGACTTCCGCAGGTATCACAATGGTTTTCTGAATCCCGTCAGAAAATGCCAGGACGGTAGATTGGTTGGTCTGCTCTACCTTGATGCTTTGATCAACGGCGATGTGATGCTGCACTGGTACTCTACCGGTTCTTGGCGATGGTAACCTGACGTCCCTCGAATTGTTTCAGGCACCACTCCACGCGCCCGTCAACACCTGCACTGCAACGCACGATGGCACATCTTTGGCGCGGCGCGAAGCGCCGCATTGCGGTTGTGCCATCGGGTGCAAATGTGATCGCGCGCCCTTTCATCCTTCGGCGTCGCTCAGGACCTCGGTGATGCGTGAAAGGATTTTGTGCCGAGCGAAGTCGAAGCGCGCTTTCACCTGCACTGCGCGCAGGCAAGTGTGCCCGCGCCGTTGCGCCCAATGCTTGTCCTGAACACTTCGGCTATGCTCAGTGTAAACTCCGTCGAAGGAATGCCCACCACTTCGCCGCGCTTGACGGTGAAGGAAACGTCGTGCAAAGCCCAGATGGTGGCGTCAGAGGGGTCAGGGGTCAGAGGCGAGGGGCGGGTGAAAACACGCTTGCCCCAATCTGCTAGCGGATCGCTGAACGCTGAAAGCTGATCGCGTAGAGTGTCGTGCCGTTTTTTCGCCGCGCCGATGTGGCTTGTCCTGAGCAAAGTCGAAGGATAGAGCTTGGAAAGGTTTTCTACGCGGAGGGCGAGGTCAGACACGAATCAACCCTCTCCGACCATGCGCAGGGCTTGTTCATATACAGACGGACTCAAGCGAAACCTTCCGCGTGTCTGCAAAATATCCAATTGCGCTTTCAGACTACCGACCGCCCCGATCCGTTTGCCCCAAACGAGAAGACCCACCGTCCCCAAAGGAAGAAGATTCAATCGCCTGGCGGTCCGCCGGGCATCTTTCTCGTCCAATAGCACCACCGACACCCGCACTTGCCTTGCCAACGCCAGCGCTTCTGATTCTCCCTCGTCCAACTCTGCGCGCAACAAGGATACAAACCCGGTGTCTGCCACTTGACACACCTTGACCCATGCGGCGGCGGCAATGTCTTCCGAGCCAGGACGACCTTGACCGGTTTCAACAACCTCGCGCCACACGGCTGGCGGAATCAGAATTCCTGACGGGAATCGTCTGGGCAGCAACGCCAGTTGTTCGATCAAGCTCAACGCAATCAGGACCGAGGAATTCGCTACCGCCTTCAAGCAAGCGCCTCCAACGTTTGCATGTCCTGTTTCAGATCCTCCTCGTCATAGCGACGGAGGATTCCCTCTTCACCCAAGAAAAGGGAAAACTCCCACTTGGTCAATCGCGCCAGTTCGCGTGCCTTGCCAAAGGTCAAAATTTCTTTCTGATACAGGCGCGCCGCGAGTTCCCGCCGCAGGCGCGCCAGTTGTTCTTCCGGCGGCACTCGGAGGGATGCGCTCAACTCTCCGGGAATCTCTAACACTAACGTATGCATTTCAGCATTCTCCTCTTGCGGCATTTCCATGTTTATCTTCTCTCAAATCACGGTTAGGAGTATAACTGCTACCAGGTCACGCGTCAAGCGCGATCCCGCCTTCCAGCAGTGAACCCCGCGCCTACCAACAGCTGCGCTGCAACGCACGCAGTGCGGTGCAAGTGTGCCCACCACTTCGCCGCGCTTGACGGTGAAGGAAACGTCTTTGAGCGCCCAAATGGTATCGTCAGAGGGGTCAGGGGTCAGAGGCGAGTGAAAACACACTTGCCCCAATCTGCTAGCGGATCGCTGAACGCTGAAAGCTGATCGCGTAGAGTGTCGTGCCGTTTTTGCGCCGCGCCGATGTGGCTTGTCCTGAGCAAAGTCGAAGGATAGAGCTTGGAGAGATTTTCAAAGCGAATGGCAAGGTCAGTTTGACCCATAATCCCAAAGATGTTATAATTTAGGCAAGCAGAAAGTAGTTGGCGAATGACCGAAACAACATACATCATTGATTTAACGCCCGATGGCAAGAATCGTTATCGGCATCGCCACGTCGTTTCAAGGCGGCGGATCGTCGAATTTAGTTTGCAGTACGAGGCGTTCTTGGAAAACAAATGGCACGCCATCGTGCGTTACGATACGGCTCACGGTTTCGCTCATCGCGACGTTATCCACCCTGATGGTACTGAGGGCAAAACGAGTTTCCAGCATTGGTCGTACGAACAGGTCTTGACCTTTGGCGAACGCGATTTGAAACAAAATTGGCTTGCCTATCGGGCCACATACCTGAACGAACTTTTGAGCTTCCAAAAAGGAACATAGATTATGACCTACGAAGAAATAATGGAAAAGAATTTGACGCTGAGTTTCGAATTCAGTTTATACGTCGCGCAACACCCTGAGTTTGCCAGTCACATTCCTCCAAACAGCCGCGTCGTGCTTTTGCCCGGCGATGACCCCGAGTTGGCGCACATCAATCGAGAAACAGTGGACAAGTCACTTGAATTGGATGACGAGCCCAGCCGTCCCATCGTCTATGTCGAGTTCAAGCGCCTGCTACCTGCGCGGTCACGCCTGGTACGCCCGCGCGTCCGCTCTCCACGCGCGCTTGCGTTGGCTTGAGTGTTTCACCGTTTGAACGCGCGAACATTCCAGCGTTACACCACATCCGCAAACGTCCGTTCGGTATTGCGAAAAAAGATCAGCCCGCTCACCAGCAGAACCAGAACCACCGCGATCGAAATCAACAACATCGGACCCGGCGCATCGCCGCTACCGGTCAACGCCCAGCGAAATCCTTCCACGACACCCGCCATCGGATTCAAGCCGAGCAGTGGACGCCAGCGTTCGGGAAAAAGCGTCGCGGGATAAACGACCGGCGTCGCGTACATCCACACCTGGACGAGGAACGGCAGCAACTGATTCACATCGCGATACTGCACGCCGAGCGCGGACAACCACAGACTGACCCCCAGCGCGGTCGCGATCGCCATCAGCAGAAAAAGCGGCAGCGTTACGATCGCCCAACCCGGCACGACGCCGTAGTAAAGCATCAATACGATCAAGACCAGGAACGAAATACCAAAATCAATCAAGCCGTTGAGGATGCCCGCCAACGGAATGATCAGGCGCGGGAAATAGATTTTGGTGATCAGGTGCGCGCTGTTCACCAAACTCGTGCCGGAACGCGTCAGCGCGCCGGCGAAATATTGCCAGGGCAACAATGCGGAAAATGCAAAGAGCGGATACGGCAAATCGCCGGACGGAATCCGCGCCAGATTGCCGAACACGACGGTAAAGATCAGCGTCGCGACGAGCGGCTGCAGCACGACCCACGCGACGCCGAGCGCGGTCTGTTTGTAACGCACCTTGACGTCGCGCCACACGAGAAAGTAGAGCAGTTCGCGATACTCCCACAGTTCGCGCAGTTTCAGCGACGCCAAGCCGCGCGTCGGTTCGATCACCAGTTGTTGCGATGAAACATTCACTTGTTCCGACATAGTGTTTGCGATTTGTGCCGTTCAGCCGTGATTGTCATTTCGAGAGAACATACCGCCGCGCGCGCGTAGCGTGTTCGCGGTCAGAAACTTGCACGCTGGCGGAACGCCCCCGAATGAATTCGGGGTCTCAGCAAGGTGGAAATCGGTCGGAAACCGATTGTGACCAACTCGATTGATCGAGTTTTCACCTCATTGAGACGCCGATTTCCAATCGGCGGCGGTAGCGCAGCGCGGAATCTCATTTTGAGATAGATGGGATTTCTCAGCGCACAAGACGCGCTTCGAAATGCCACCTGAACATTTCCGGCTATTTTTTCTCCGCGCACTCCGGCAGCGCGAACGTCCACGGTCCACCCAACCCCAGCGCTTGCGCCCGCGCCGCGATCGCGCACGCTTCGGTTTTCTTCCCCTGCGCGAGATACAAATTCGCTTCCAGCCGCATCGTCAACGGATCGGTGGAATTCGCGCCGCGCGCGGTCTCGACATATTCTCGCGCCGCCGCGTAATCGCCGCGCGCGAGCGCGAGCATTCCCAGACGCTGATTCGCGGTGATATTGCCGGAGTCGAACCGCAGCGCGTCGCGAAAATTCTGTTCGGCAGGCACAAGCGCCAGCGTGCGCCGCACCATTTCGGGCGTTCGCTCGGGAAACGCGTACCGCTGCAGTTCCGCGCGCGCTTGCGCGACCGCGCCCAGATTTGCATGCCACGCGCCGATCACCCCATCGCGCTGCCAAATCAGCACGAGCGCGACAACCGCGATCGCCAGCGGCGCGAGCGTAACAAGCGGGCGCAAGTCCACGCGCGGCAAATGCGCTTCGAGCGCGGCGATCACTCCGACGGGGACGAGCATCAACAAAAGCGCGCGGCTGCCGTACGGAATATCGTCAAAGATGCCGTGAATCAACATCACCAGCACACTCGCCAGCGTCGCTTGCAGCATCCAGCACAAACGCGCGTCCGTTTCGCGCTCGTTCAAACGCCGTAACGCGAAGATCGTCATCCAAGCGAACGCGCCGATCAACCACGCATAACTCAGCAAGCCGATGATACCTTGTTCGATGAGAATGTCAAGCAACAGATTGTGGCTGTAGATGATGTAAAACACTGGGACGAGCAAATAGTACGTGGAGAACAACATCGGAAACGCGCCGAGTCCACCGCCGGTGAAAAAATAATCGCGCGCGAGCGAAAGCGATCCGGTCAGCAATTCCCACCGACTCACCACGACGTTCGCGCCGTAGATTTGCCAGCCGTTCCCCAGCCAATCGCCCGCGCCGATGAAAAGCAACAACGCGCTGACGCCGATCACAAGCGCCGGTACTCCCCAGCCGATCACGCGCCGCATCGGCGCGCGATCCGCGATGTGGCGCGCCAGATACCAGCCAACCATCACCGACGCGAGCGCGAGCCACGCGCCGCGCGAGGCAGACATTATCCATCCAACGAGCATCACCAGCGCGGTCACACTCCACAGCGCGAAGCGTCCGCGCTGTTGACGCGCACGCGCTTCGGTCAGCATCGGCATGCAAAAAGGGAACACGAACGCGATGATGCCGCCCGCCACGTTCGGATGCAAACGATGCCCCGGCACATCGGGACGCAGCGCGGAGAACCACACGCCGATCTGGGTCAACACATCGAACTTGATCCCGCGCGCGAGCCAATCGTTCGTCAGCAAGAAATAGATCGCAACAATCGCCCCGAACAGCACGTAAGCGCGCGTGAACCACCACACCTGATCCATCGTCCGCAAATTTGCAATCGCGTAGTACAAACCGATTGCGCCGAGGATGTAGTAATACTTGCCCCACGCCCATTCCAGCGGCGTCAGATGTTGCGACCATTCGACGCCTTGGTTGTGCGCGATGCTCGCGGCGATGAACGCGGTGATCAGAAACACGAGGATCGGCAAATCGAACGACGTCGCGCGCGTGGGATAGCCATAGACCAGCCAGCGCAACAGCGCGGCAAGCACCAGCAACCCAAACGGCGCGAGTCCGATTTGCGGGCGGATGTACCACAGCGCGCCAGCCAGCATCGCCAAACCGATGTCTAGAACCGGAAAGAACCGCCAAGTAAACCTTGTCTCTGATCTTGACATCTGGTATAATGTCGGTAGAGGAGAAATGACGTATGCAAGCAATCACTTACAAAATCGCGATCCCGGAAGAACGCCGAATCAGTCTTGACCTGCCGAAAGAAATAATTCCTGGCCCCGCTGAAATTCTAGTCATCATTCAACCACAGCCCAATCCCTCGCTTTCAAGCCAATTGACCATCGGTGACTTGGGCTGGACGCAAGAACGCGCCGCTGCAATCCGAGCGCAATTGGCGTCGTTCACTCAGGACTGGGACGATCCGCGAATGGATGTCTATACTGTTAGCGGGCACAAACTGCGGTTTTACCACGGCTCATTTTGTCATGCTGAGGAGCGTTTTTCGCGACGAAGCATCTCGCAACCAGCAAATCGCGATACCCTTCGCTTCGCTCAGGGTGACAACCAAAAGCGCAATTTGTAACCTTGCTCGATATA
>VGOB01000106.1 GCA_016865935.1 Chloroflexota bacterium
GCAACATGATGTGTAAATACGTGCGACGTGCATTGATGGACATTTGTTCGGTTGGCATGGTTCCTCGGTAACATTTTCTTTTGAGTGAACCATTCTACTCCGGTAACATTATACGTGAATGAGCGCGAACATCTTGCCGCATAATCAATGTTGTGTTATAATGAGATTAGGTAACCGCGACGGGGATTGCTTTTTATCCGAGTTGTGATACAATATTTCCGTGACACTCGCACCCGCACGCGCGAGCGATCCAGACGGTTCGAATGAATCGGGAGGCGTCATGAACACAATCGTTGGACTCGTACAGCGTCGTATCTGGATTGGACCGTTGCTCGGTCTGATCGTTGGAATCGGCTTGGGTTTGTTGATCGGCTGGATCATCGCGCCGGTCAGTTGGCAACCCAACGCCGATGATGTTTCGGCGGTTGCCGATTCGTATTCGCTCAACAACGATCCGGTGCTGGCGCGCACGCGCCTCAAGAATTTACCGCGCGCCGATCAAGAGCGACTCCTCAAACTATTGATCCAGGATCGCTCCAACAAAGGACTCGCGCGCGAAGTCGAGCGACTGAATAACCTCGCCCAAGTCCTGAATGTCCCCGTCGCGCCGGTGACGCTTTCCACGCCCGTCCCAGGTCTGACGCCGCTGCCGACGAGCGTCGTCACGCGTCCCATCGGCACGACGACGCCCCCAGCCACTTTTGCTTTCGATCCGAGTTCGATCATCACGATTGTGTTGATCGTCTTGGCGCTCGCTCTCGCCGCGGCGGCGATTGCGATCTTCGTTCTGCGGATCTTGCCGTCGTTACGCGCGCGTCAGCGCGCCCGCAAACCGGTCTCGACTGAAACGGGCGCGACCGTACCGGCAACGTACGACGGCGAACGACTTGCTGCGCCGATGCCGTCGCCGCCTGCCACGACGACACCCGGCGGTCTGGGTCGGTTCGTGCCGTCGTACACGCTGGGCAACGACAATTACGACACTTCGTACAGTTTGGAAACCAGTCGCGGCGAATTCCTGGGCGAATGTGGAATGGGCATTTCGGAAACGATTGGCGAAGGCAAACCGGACAAGGTGATCGCGTTCGATCTGTGGCTCTTCGACAAAGCAGATGTGCGCACCGTGACGCAAATCCTGATGAGCGAGTACGCGTTCAAAGATCAAACCTTGCGCACGAAACTGGCAACCAAGGGCGAAGCGATCCAGGTCGAAAAAGGCAAGACCTTGCACTTTGAAACCGCGTCCCTGCGCGTCGACGCGCAGATCGTCGAATTGATCTACGCGACGAATCCGAACTACCCGCCCAACAGTCACTTTCAAAAATTGCTAGTCGAAATCGTGCCGTCGCTCAAAGCCGATGGCGGCGCCGCGCGATAAACGACACAGGGGCGCAATTCCATTGCGCCCCTGATTTTTTACGCCACCAACTCACGCAGATCGCGCACGCGCGCGCCGTTGAACCCCGGATGCTGATTGTGCCGATCCACCAAAATCCCCGCCAGCCCCGCCGCGCGCGCGCCTTCGATGTCGTGGAAAATGCTGTCGCCGATGTAGACGATCTCGGCGTGCGGCGTCTGCGCGGCGCGCGCCGTCAGATCGAAAATGCGCGCGTCCGGCTTTTCGACTCCGGCGAGCGCGGACACGACAAAGAACGAGAAATAGTGGTGGACGCCAACTTGCCGCAAGACGTTTTCCAGGTTCGGCGAAAAATTGGAAAGGATGCCGAGCCGCTTGCCCTGCGCGCGCAACGCGTCCAACACCGGCACGACATCTTCGTACAGCGCTTCGAATTCACCGCGCTGAAACCGTTCGCGGATTTCCGTTACTTGGCGCGAGACATCCCCGGTTACACCCAAGCGGCGAAAGCCGTCGGTGAAAAATTCGTCCCAGAAACTTTTGCCGTCGTCGTTTTCCAAACTCACCGGACGATGGCGCTGACGCTGCGGCATCTCGCGCTCCAACTCTTGCAGCACCGCGCGCGCCCGCGCCAAATCGAACGCGATACCGTGCGCCGCGCCGGCGCGCGCGTACAAGCGCGCCAGCGCGTCGTAATCCAATTGTAACAACGTTCCGCCCACGTCAAAGACGATTGTTGAATGAGAAAGCATGTTCCTTATCGCAGGGGCGCAATTCAATTGCGCCCTTACTGTTCGCGCGTCGGCAATTCGACGTGAATCTGCGTCCCCTTGCCCGGCGCCGTCGTGATCGAAAATGTTCCGCCCGCGCGTTCCGCGCGCTCGCGCATCTGCACCAAGCCCACACTGCCACGCGCCCGCGCAGCTTGCGATGCCTTTTCCAGATCAAAGCCCGCGCCGTCGTCGCGCACGTCCAACACCGCCGCGCGCGGATCGTCCAAGTTCAACGCGATCCAGACGTGCTTGGCGCGCGCGTGCTTGCGAATGTTATTCAGCGCTTCCTGCGTCAAACGAAACAACGCCGTCTCCATTTTCGGCGCGAGGCGGCTGGCATCGCCCTGCACCGCCAACGGCACTTCCACTTCGGTCGTCATTCCGAATTCTTTGGCGAATTTTTGGAGCGCGGGCAAAAATCCTTCCGTCTCGATGTCGAGCGGACGCAGCGCGAAAATCGTGTGGCGCACGTCGCGCATATCGCGGCGCAACTGATTGGAAATTTCGTCCAACTCTTTGTGCAGTTCGCGCACCTTGCCCTGACTGGCAAGTTTTTGCGCCGCGCTGATTTTCAGCACGAGGTACGTCAGGTCTTGCGCCAAGCCGTCGTGAATCTCGCGCGCGATCCGCGTCCGCTCTTCGATGATCGCGGCTTCTTCCGAGCGCGCGTACAATTGCGCGTTGCGCACGAGCAGCGCGGCGGTGCTCGCCAGCGTCGCCAGCCATTCGACGTGGCGCGGCGTAAACCCGCCGAACTGCGCAGCGCGCGCCAGCACGATCGCGCCGTCCGCGCGTCCGCCGATCAGCAACGGCGCGCCGATGTACGCTTGCGTCGGATCGCTCGCGTCGGCGATGATTTGCGCGCGCGGCGCGCGCCAGATCGTTTGCGCGAGCGCGTCGCCGCCGGAAAAGCGGAGCGCGCTCCACACTTCCAAACGCGCGCCGTCCGCCGCGCGCAGAAAAATCGCGCCGCCGTCCGCTTCGCACGCGCTCACCATTTCCGCCAAGAGCCGGTTCAACAGTTGTTGCAAATTCAGATCGGCGCGCAACGCGTGATCCACTTCGCGGAACGCGCCGACTTGACGCGCGCGCAGACTGAGCGATTCGATCACCGCGCTCGCCGTGTGCGCCAGCGTGCGTAACGCGCCCAGCCGTTCCTCGCTGGCTGCCGCGAGCGACGGCAAACGCACTTGCAGCGCGCCGAGCAATTTGTCGCCGTGTTGCAGCGGCAGCGTCACGTTCGTCGCGTCTTTGCTCGCGGTAAATTGCGCGAGAATTTTTTCGCGCGCCAAAGTTTGCACCTGGTCTTTCGCGCTCAACGATTCCAACAACACGGGTTGCAGCGCGCCTTCGATCAACCAAAGAATCGTCTCCGTCGCGTCCACCAGGCGCTGCGGCGCGCGCACAATCGCGGTGATCGCTTCGTCCAGATCGATCGCGCCGGCAAGGACCTGGGTGATCTCGTTCAACGCTTTGAGTTGATCGAACAAGCGCGTCTGCGCGATCGCCATCGCGGCTTGCCCGGCAAAGACCGTCGCGATTTCCAGATCGCCGGTGTTGAACGCTTCGTCGCCGTGCATCCGTGAAAGATTGAGCACGCCGATCACGCGGTTGCGCACGCGCAACGGCAGCGACAACGACGACAACACTTCCGGCTTTTTCATCAAGCGCCGAATTTCCGGATCGAGCGGCACGCTTTCGGTGAGCATCAACGGTTCGCCGCTCTGCGCGACGCGTCCGGCAATGCCGCGTCCGACCGGCACGCGCTCTGTTTCGATGATCTGATCGGGCAAACCGACAGCAGCGGCGATGCCCAATTCTTGTTCCGTCGGATCGAGCAACATCAGCGAAACGATTTGCGCGCGCGTCTCGCGCTGCGCCGCCATCACGATCCGGTGCAACAATTCGTCGAGCGAAAAATCGCCCATAAACGTATGCGAGAGTTCGAACAGGGGGACGATGGCGCGCAGACGCGCGTTCTCGCGGCGCAGTTTTTCTTGCTCGAGCGCGTTGACGACGGCGGCGACGAGTTGCTCGGTCACCATCGGCTTGACCAGAAAGCCGACGAACCCGGCGTTGAGCGCTTCGACGGCGAGTTCCCACGTGCTGTGACCGGTGATGACCACTCCGGCAATGTCCGGCGACAACGCGCGCACCTGACGGAAAAATTCGATGCCCGAACCGTCGGGCAGAAACACGTCGGCGATCATCAGATCGAAGGATTGACGCCGCGCGAGCGCGAGCGCGGCGGCGCCGGTCTCCACCGCTTCGTCTGGAAACCCGCGTCGGTCAGCGCGAGTTGCAATTGATCGCGCAGAGGCACGTGATCTTCGAGCACGAGAATTTTTTCGTTTGCCATCGGTCAATTTCGCCGTAGGGCAAATTTGTAAATTTGCCCTACACCTCCGTCACAACCGGAATCACCATCGGGCGGCGATGGGTGTGTTGATACAAGTAATGACTCAACACGTCTTTGAGTTTCGCGCTGAGCGCGGTGCCGCTTCCGCCCTTTTTGAGCGCGCCTAGCATCGCCTCTTTCGCGCCTGCCAGCATCTCTTCGGATTGTTCGAGGTAGACGAAGCCGTGCGTGATGATTTCCGGACCGAAAACCACTTCGCCGGTGTGCGCGTCGAGCGTCAGCACGGCGACGAGAAATCCGTCTTCGGATAAATGATGCCGCTCGCGCAAGACCGTCGTTCCCACATCGCCGATGCCGATGCCGTCCACCAGCACGTCGCTCGCTTGGATTTTATCGCGCGCGATGCGCGCGTGACCTTGCTCGTCGAATTCGACGACCGCGCCGTTTTCGACGACGAAAATATTATCCGGCGGAATCCCGATGGACTGCGCGAGGCGCGCGTGCAAAACCAAGTGGCGGTACTCGCCGTGCAAGGGAATGAAATACTTGGGGCGCACCAGGTTGATCAATAATTTTTGTTCTTCCTGACTGGCGTGACCCGAGACGTGGACGTGCAATAGATCGTCATAGTAGACGAACGCGCCGGCGCGGAATAAATTATTGAGCGTGCGATTGATCATCTCTTCGTTGCCGGGAATCGGCGTGGCGGACAGGATCACCGTGTCGCCGGGAATGAGCGCGACTTGTTTGTGATCGTGATTCGCCATTCGCACGAGCGCGCTCGTCGGTTCGCCTTGTCCGCCGGTGCAAACGATGACGATTTCGTTTTGCGCGAGTTGATGCAATTGATCGACGCGGATCAGCGCGCCCTCCGGCACGCGCAGATAGCCGAGTTGCGCCGCCATCTTCACATTGTCCTGCATCGAACGCCCGATGATCGCAACTTGGCGATTGTGACGCGTCGCAATGTCAATAATTTGTTGGATGCGCGAAATGTTCGACGCGAAGGTGGCGATGATGACGCGTCCTTCCGCCGACGAGAACACGCGCGCGAAACTATCGTTGATCGTCGTCTCGGACGGCGTGTGCCCCGGCGTGTCCGCGTTCGTGCTGTCGCTCGTCAGCGCGAGAATGCCGCGCCCGCCCAGTTCGGCGAGTTTTGCAAAATCGGTGAGTTGCCCGTCCACCGGACTGGGATCGAATTTGAAATCGCTCGAATGAACGATCGTGCCAAGCGGTGTGGTGATCGCCAAGCCGATGCCATCGGGGACGCTGTGGCAAACGTGAAACGTTTCGACGGTGAACGGATCGAGTTGAATCGTGTCGCGCGTCGAGATCGTGTGAAGCGTTGCGTCTTTCAAAAGTTTGTGCGCTTTGAGTTTGACTTCGATCAAGCCGCGTGTCAGCGGCGTCGCGTAGATCGGTACGTTGAGGCGCGGCAAGACGTGCGGCAGCGCGCCGATGTGATCTTCGTGTCCGTGCGTGATGACGATGCCGCGCACGCGCGCGTGGTTTTCCAGCAGGTACGCGATATCGGGAATCACAATGTCCACGCCGAGCATATCACTTTCGGGGAACATCAGTCCGGCGTCAATGACAAGAATCGCGTCGTCGTACTCGACGAGCGTCATATTCTTGCCGATTTCCCCGGCGCCGCCGAGGGGGATGATTTTAAGTTTGGGTTTCATCTTTCTAGAACATACTCATCTGTTGCGGCGGTGGTTGCGGCTTTTCTTCCGGTTCCTCTTTCAAATCCGCCAGCTCTTTCAAAATCTGAGGGACGCGCTTGAAATCTTCCTCGAGCACGCGTCGCAAACTAGGTTGATGCAATGCTGCCGCCGGATGATACATCGGCAGAACGACGAGGTCGCCGAACTTTTTCGGCTTGCCGTGAATCTCAGAAATCTTTTTATCGGGAAACCAGCGCATCATTGCAAACCGGCTGATCGTCAGAATGACTTTGGGCTTGATCAACTCGATTTGCTGATCGAGGTACGGCTTGCACGCGTCCATTTCTTCCGGCAGCGGATCGCGATTTTGCGGCGGGCGGCATTTGATCACGTTGCCAATGTACACTTGCTCGCGCTGCATTCCGATCAACGCGAGCAGTTCGTCCAAGAATTTTCCCGCCGCGCCGACGAACGGGCGTCCTTCGCGGTCTTCGTGAAAACCCGGCGCTTCGCCGATGAACATGATTTCGGCGTTGGCGGGACCTTCACCCGGCACCGCGTTCGTGCGTCCTTTGGAGAGATCGCATTTTTTACAGGCGCGGACTTGTACGTAGAGTTCGGTTAGTTCGGGCATAGTTTCGCTCCAATGTTCGGTGATAGATGATCAAACGTCAGAGATTGTATATCAAGTCAGTTTTTTTGTCTAGCAATTGAGTCGCCCCATCACCCAGCGCGACGAACAGCCCGGCGTGAAAAACAGGTTGCGGCGTAGGCTTGACAGATTTGCCATTTGGACTATAATACATACCGACTGGTCAGTATGTAAAAGGAGATTGGAGTATGCCACGCCGACTCAAAGGAAAACAGGTCGAACCAGAAGTTCGTCAACGGATCTTGGATGCCGCGCTGAAAGAATTTTCCCATCGCGGGTACGATCGAGCGGCTCTCGACACGATCGCCGAGCGAGCGGACGTGAGCAAAGGAGCCATTTATTGGTACTTTGCAAACAAGGCCGAATTGTTTGTCGCAGTCTGGGAACAAGCCCTGTCGAATTATATGGAATACCTTGAGGGGATCGCTCAAGCAGATGAGCAGCCGCTAGTGGATCGAATGGAAGCCATATTCGTCGCGGCGGTATCGTATCACAAGAAACATTCGGATTTCTATAACTTGATGAAATCGTCCTATAGTCCGGACTTGCAGGGCTGCGCGGGGAAAATAGAAAACCTCGCCAATAAATTGATCCAGCGCGGTCGCGAGATGGCTGAGGCGCAATTGCAGGAAGGTGTCCGACGCGGTGAAGTGATGCCAGAGCGCGTCGCGGCGGCTACGCCAATGCTGGTTGCCCTGCTGGATGGGTTGATTGCACAGTGGCTCATCGCGCCCAAAGCCGTACCTTTGGAAAAAATGGCGCGCGGTATCGCGTTAATCTTGGTGAACGGTATTGCCAGCAAACCGCGCTGAAGCGTTCAGGCCCGGCTATTCCAGCCGGCTTTTTTTGAGAGAGAAACATACCGACCAGTCGGTATGGAAAGGGGTGATCGTAGAATGGCTTGGCTCTACTTGATAATCGCAGGCTTGATGGAAATTGGATGGCCCCTGGGCTTGAAACTCTCCCAGACCACCAACCACAAAATCGGCGGGATCGTTTTAGCGGCGGTCTGCATGATCGGCAGTGGCGGCTTGCTCTGGCTGGCGCAGCGAGAAATTTCGATTGGAACGGCGTATGCCATTTGGACCGGCGTCGGCGCAGTGGGCACTTTGTTGGTTGGCATCCTCATGTTCGGCGATTCGACCAACGCGGTACGAATTGCTTCCGCCCTACTGATCGTCGCCGGAATGGTCGGCCTCAAGTTGACGCACGCCTGATTTTCCGGGTCGCGCGAACAAACAACCCTTTGATGTGCCTTTGGATACATGACACTACACCCGCTTGCCTGATACAGTAGCAATGCAACCGGAAGTAAAGACCGGAACCGTCCGTACGATTTGGTTCGATCCAATCAAAATAAGGAGACAACATGTCTAGCATCAAGAAATTCGCGATCCCGATCCTCGCTGTAGCGCTCGTCGTGATTGTGGTGACGGGAATTGCCTTCACGCAGAATCGTCCGACAACCGCCGCGCCTACCCCAACGGCGACGCGCGCGCTGCCCACGCGCACGGCTACTCCAAAGCCAACGGAGAGTGCAACCGCTCAGAACGTCAAAGTCACCGGCAACTTGGTTTCCGCGAACCAGGTGACGCTGGCGTTCGAAATGCCGGGACGCGTCAAGAAGCTCAACGTCAAAGAAGGAGATAAAGTCAAAGCCGGCGCGATCCTGGGAGTCATCGATACGAGTATGCTCGAAGCGCAAGCCGCGCAGGCGCAAGCCGCGCTGAATGCCGCCATCGCGACTTTGGACAGAACCAAGCAAGGTCCCACCGCCGACGAAGTTGCCATCGCCAAAGCCAGTCTGGACTCGGCGAAAGCCGCGGTTGGTGTGGCGCAAGCCGCGTACGATCGCGCTGGTGGCGCGAGCAATCCGTACATGCCGATGCTGCCGGAGAGTCTCGCGCTGCAACAAGCGACGAACGCGTATCGCGCCGCGGTCGCCACGTACAACTCGACGGTGAATCATCCGACGGCGACCGAGTTGAAACTGGCGCAGGCGCAAGTCGAGCAGGCGCAAGCGGCGTACGATCTCGTCAAACGCACGATGGCAACCGCGCAACTCGTCGCGCCGTTCGACGGAACAGTCGTTTGGCTGGGCGCGAAGGTGGGTGAGTTGAGCGCGCCGAGTGTTCCTGCGCTCACCCTGGCTGATCTATCCCAAATGCAAGTAGAAGTCGGAATTGATGAAAACGCGCTTGGCTCGATTCGCGTGGATCAAGTTGTGACGATTACCGTGGATGCGCTTAACGGCAAGACGCTGACCGGGCGCGTCAAAAAGATCGGATTGTTGGCGACCTCAACCGGAGGTTTCATCAACATTCCAATCAAGATTGACGTCGATCCGACCAGCGCGCCCATTGCTCCAGGCATGAGCGCAACCGTACGCTTTCAGGAGGCGACCCAGTGAACATCGCCAATATTTCGATCCGGCAACCGGTGCTCATCACGATGGTCATGCTCGCGCTCGTCGTGGTGGGGCTCCTCGGTTTTTTTCGGATGCCGATCAATCTTTACCCTGACGTTTCGTTTCCCTATATCGGTGTGACGACGGTCTATCCGGGCGCGAGTCCCGCCGAGGTTCAGCGCGAGATCACGAAACCGTTGGAAGAAGCGCTCGGCTCGCTCAACGGCGTCAAAAAAGTCAAATCGACGTCCAACGAGAATTTCTCGCTGGTGCTGATCGAATTCAAAATGGGTTATTCGACGGTGCGCGCGGCGGACGATGTGCGCACGCGCGTTGCCACCGTGCGCGGCAATTTTCCGCGCGATGTCAAAGACCCGATCATCCAAACCTTCGATCCCGCCAGCGCGCCGATTCTTTCTTTCGGCATCGCGGACCGGAGCGGTCAGATGCAGTCGGATGAACTGCGCCGCCTGGTGGTTGACGAAATCAAACCGCGCCTGGAACGCATTGACGGCGTGGGCGACATCAGCGTCGCCGGTGGGTTGATTCGCGAAATTCAAGTTGACCTCAATCTGGATGCGCTTCGCGCCCGGCGCGTGACGCCCCAGCAAGTTGTCGCGGCGATCCAAATGGAGAACATGAACATTCCGGGTGGTCGCCTGACCGACAAGGATCAGAGCTTGCTGCTGCGGACGCCGGGGGATTTCCAAAAAATCGGCGAACTGAATGAAATCGTCATTCCAAACGTGCAAGGCGCGCCGGTCAATCTCAAAGATATTGCGACCGTCAGGGACGGCTTTGCCGAAGCGCAAAGTTACAGCCGGCTCAACGGCGAAGACAGTATCGTCATTTCCATTCGCAAACGTTCCGGCACGAACACCGTCCAAGTCGCGGAGACGGTCAAGGAAGAAATGGCGCACATCGGCAACGAGTACCCCAACTTGAACTTGGCGGTCGGTCAGGACGATTCCGACTTTACCGGCAAGGTCGCCGAGGATTCGATCGTCGATCTGATCCTGGGGGGCATCTTTGCGTCACTCGTCGTGGTCTTTTTCTTTCGCGATCTCCGCAACACGCTCGTGACTGTCGTCGGGTTGCCGGTGATCATGATCGGATCGTTTGCGGTGATGAACGCGCTGGGCTTGTCGCTCAACATGATGACTCTGATGGCGCTGGCGCTCGCGGTCGGCTTGGTCATTGACGACGCGATTGTCGTTCGCGAAAATATCTTTCGGCACATGGAACGCGGCGCGACGCCGAAAGAAGCATCGAGTCGCGGCACAAACGAAGTGGCGCTGGCCGTGACGGCGATGACGTTGACGATTGTCGCGGTCTTTTTGCCCATCGCTTTTGTGACGGGCCTCATCGGCCAGTTCTTTCGCGAATTCGGCTTGGCGATCGTGATCGCCGTTGTCATTTCGATGTTCGAAGCGTTCACGCTCGCGCCGATGCTTTCGGCGTACTTGTTCAAGCAACGCGCGTCCAAACCCGGACACGAACACGAAGAAGGCGCCGAAGCCCGGCTCGGTTGGATCGATCGGGGTTATCGCCGGTTGCTGGGATGGACCTTAAAGCACAAAGTCGTCACCGCGCTGGGGGGCGTTGCAACTTTTCTGCTCATCATCGGCTTGGCGACAACTGTCGAAATGGCGTTCCTGCCGATGCTGGGTTCGCACATCTTTGCCGCCGGGCTGGAACTGCCGCCGGGCGCAACGCTTGAGCAAACGGACGCGCAAGCGCGCGAGATCGAGACCATCTTGAAATCGCATCCGGACGTCAAAGATGTCTTCGCTATCGTAGGCGGGGAAGGCAAACTGGAAAAAGCCTCCTTCCTGATCAAAATGCGCGAATCGGGTTTGCTCAAGCGCGCCGAGCCGTCTATCCGCCAGAGTCTGGCGCACATCAAGGGGCTGACGTTTACCTTCGACATGGGAGGCGGTGAATCGCTGGAGACGGATATCGCATTTCGCGATGTGGCGTTGAACTTGCGCACCAGCGGTTCGTTCGACGATTTGGATCGGGCTTCGCAGGATGTATTGGCGGCTTTGGCGGACGTGCCGGGCTTGGTTGATTTGGAGCGCAGTTACAAAGCCGGCAAGCCGGAAATGCGAATCGAAGTGGATCGGGATCGCGCGGCGCGGATGGGTTTGAGCACCGCCAGTGTTGGCGCGACCGTCCGCACCTTGGTCAACGGCGAAACTGCCTCGCGCTTTCGGGAGAGCGGACGCGAAGCCGACATTGTCGTTCGCCTACGCAAGCAAGATCGCAATCGCCTTGACGAAATCCTGGGGTTGGCGATCCCTTCGATGACCGGACAACTCGTGCCGCTGCGCTCGGTTGCCACGATTTCGACCAAGACCGGTCCTACCGCGATTGAACGCGAAGATCGTCAGTCGCAGATCATCATCGGCGCGAACCTGCTCAACCGGACGTTGAGCACGGCGATGGAGGATGTGCAAGCGCGCGTGGCGCGCGTGCAATTGCCTCCCGGCGTGACGCTGAAGGTCGGCGGCGACGCCGAGTTGATGGAAGAATCCTTTGGCTCACTCGCTTTCTCGCTGCTACTGTCTGTCGTCTTTATCTACATGGTGCTGGCGTCGCAGTTCCGTTCGTTCACGCAGCCGCTCGTGCTCATGCTCGCGCTGCCGTTGTCGATCCTGGGCGCGTTCCTGGCGCTGTTGATACTACAGTTGCCGTTCGATATGACGGCGATGATCGGCATCATCCTGCTCATGGGCTTGGTGACCAAGAACTCGATCTTGCTGATTGATTTCACCAATCGCCTGCGCGAACAAGGAATGGAGCGCGATCAAGCCCTGCTCGTCGCCGGACCGGTGCGTTTGCGTCCGATCCTGATGACGACGCTCGCGCTGATCCTGGGAATGTTGCCGGTTGCGCTGGGACTCGGCGCGGCAGGCAACTTTCGTACGCCGATGGCGGTTGCGGTGATCGGCGGCTTGATCACTTCGACGTTGCTAACGCTAGTGTTGGTGCCAACCGCGTACGGGCTGTTGGATAGTTTCATCGCGTGGCTAAAGCAATTACGCGCGCCAGCGGCAAAGCCGGTGCCGATACCGGTAACCGAAGCGGAGGGAGAATGACTTTCCGAATAACTTACCGGCTCATCCTGATCCTTGGATTGTTGATTGTCTTGGGCGCGTCGTCGGTTCTCGCCGGCGCGCCCACCGGCACCAGTCCCGACAATCCGCTCCCGGTGACCGGAGCATGGCAAGTCATCGAGCCGAAGGCGCGCGCCTGGTTTTATTTCGATTACACCGGCGACAAGACCGACCTGGGTGAGAAAGCCAGGATCGATATTTGTCTCGATACACATGGTGAAGACAAAATCGAACTTGCGATCTACACTCCGGCGCAAGCGCGCGAATGGCTGAAAGATGGATTCGCAAACCCTATCGGGCGCGGCTCCAAACGCGCCAAGCCCAGCGTGGGAAATCAGCCGATCCTTTACGATCTGGTCTGGCAAGGCTCGTTCAACTTTTCCGGACGCTTTTTTGCCGTGCTCACCAACAACAATCCTACGCCGATTCCATTTCGATTGACGATCACCGGACGCAATGTCACGCTCGCGCCCGCGCCGACGCCGAGTCCGGAACCCGCGCTGCGAAATCCATTTGCCACGCCCGTCCCGACCGGCGCGATCCAAGGTAGGCTCGTTTTCCAAGAGTCGAGCGGCGGAACGATCTACACGGTGAATGGCGATGGATCGAATCTCAAGCGAGTCACGTCCGGACTCGATCCGGCGTGGTCGCCCGATGGTACGCAGATCGCGTTTACGCGCTGGAAAGAACCGGCGGGCTTGTTCATCGCGAACGCGGACGGATCGAACGAGCAGCGGATTTTCGGCGCGCCGCAAATGCTTTCGCCGCGCTGGAGTCCGGATGGCAAGCGGATCGCGTTCACGCGGCAATCCGGCGGAATGATGGAAAAAACGGAGATGTGTGAGGAGGATTTCTGCTACACCTTTCCCGCGGATCCGTACTGGAAACTGGGTGTAATCGAAATCGAGAAAATCGAAGATGGCGTCACCAAGCGCCCACTCACGGAACCGGGTTGCACCAATCACTGCTTCGCGCCGACGTGGAGCCGAGACAACTATACACTCGCGTATGCGGACGCCGGATTTGGCGTGATGAGCACCGACACGCGCAGCGGTTTTCTGAAGAAAGAATCCGACGACAAGCGCGTTGACCGACGCCCGCGAATTCTTTTCAACCGCGATCCTCGCGTGCAATCGCCGGTGTGGAGTTCGGATGGGAGCAAAATTGTCTTTCAAGTGAGACAGGACGAGGGCTGGCACATTCTCGTCATGAACGCCGATGGCAGCAACGTCAAGGCAGTGACCGAAGTGGACATCGCGGCATTTCATAGCAGCAACAACGTCGCGCCAACCTGGTCGCCCGATGGACAGAAAATTCTTTTCCTGTCGGACCGCAACGGCAAGTGGGAGTTTTTTCTGGCGAACGTGGACGGCTCGAATTTGCAGCAAGTGCTCAAGAACGTCACCGATGCGGTGACGATTCGCTACAACTTTTCGAACGAGCGCGTGATTGATTGGCTCCCGTAGCCAGGTCTATGCGCGACAAGCGGAGCAAGGCCGTAGATCATGAAAGTGATCCACTGTTTTGCTCCGCTTGCCATCGTACTATCAAAGGCTCGGTTCGGAATCAAAGGCGATCCCGAAAGATCGGATCGTTCAATTGAATCACATATTTCCACCAATTGTGCGCGATTCCATTCGTCGCGCCGGCGACCTTGGGCAGATGTGCGAGCCACCACTTGTGATGTGCGCGAATGTCGCCGCCGCCCCACGCGCGCGTATCCATCACGCGATAATTTGGCGGCGCGGGCAAATCCGGAAACTGTTTCCAGTCGTCCGCGCACGATTGCACCGGTGTCGTGATGCCCCATTCGTAATCGCTCTGGCTGTTTGGCGCGTAATGAATCGTGCCGATGTTCGATTTGCTCGGCGCGATTTGATCGAAGCACAAAAAGCGCTCGAACAGATTCAGATTTGCGCCGGTCGTCGTGGCGGGCGAACGACCGCGCGTGTACGTCCACTGCAAAAATTCTTCCGCTTTGAACACGCGCGCGAGAATCGCTTCCGCGCGATGCCCAATATCTTCCAGCATTTCGCCGATGCCGCGCTCGTAGTTAAAGCCCATCACGACGAATTTGCGCGGGCATTGCGCGGTGTTGGCGAGTGGACCGCCGTTGCAGAAGAACGCGCCTGCGCCGCCCATCGCCGCTTCCCAGAAACCAAAGTATGGGCCACCGAACAGCCACACTTCGTCAATTTCTCCGGCGGTAACGCGCGGCAGAACGCTGAACTGCGCGAGCAGCGCGTCGTAATCCACCGCGTCCGGATCGTGCGCGCCGCGATGCGTTTGGATGACAGTGACGTATTCTTGCGGCGTGTAGCGAAAACCATCTTTCTTCGCGGGCAGCGCGTCCACTTCGATTTTTTGCGCGATTTGATAATTCACCAACCCGCCGCTGCACTCGCGCACATCGGCGATATAACCCGCCGCAAGTTGATCCGGATCGTTCCAGCGCATCGCCGCGATCAATTTCGCGCCGGTCGCCGGATCGACGATCGGATTGTAGACGATCATCAGGACGCGCGGCTGCAACGGCATCAATTCGCCAGTGTCGGTTGGCGGAGGTGGCGTAGATCGAAAAAGTCCCGCCAGAAAATCCCAGAGAGAAGACCACCACGATTTTGATTCGCCCATCGGACTCCTTTCAGTACTCAATCGTGACCATGCGCGGTTCCACGCGATCTTCGACGATGCGAACGTCTTCCTGGATCAAGCCGACCCAAAAGTACGTGTTGATGCGCGGCGGCTTGTCGGTGATGCGAACGGTGCCGCTGACGGTGACGCGCTGACCGGGCATCAAGTAAAAATATTCCTTGCCATCAATGACGACGCGTTGCAAGTCCTTGCTCGATCCCAATTGCCAGCGAAACGGATACTGCCGCCCGACGCTGTTGCCTTCGTAATCCATTCCGACGCGCCACACGCCCGGCTCGGCGTACTCTTTTTTCGTGTTGTAATTTTCGCTCGTCGTAAAAATCGTTCCAGGTTCTGGTCCCTTGGTGCGCACCGGCACCGGTCCGATGTTTTGCACTGTCACAGTAAACGTCAGCGTTCCGTTGAGCGGGATGATGATCGGACCTTGTTCGATTTTCAAAGTAGGTACCGTGAGCGGGGCCCAATCCACACCCGAATTGGTGATCGTCGCGCGCGGAATGCCGCCTTCCGCGATCGTCAACTTTTTGGTGACGCGCGTGCGATTGCCGATCGCGTCCACCGCTTCGGCGATCACGTCGTATGTGCCATCGGGGGGCGGCGTGGCAAGCAGATCGATCCCGCCGTCGTAATCGTACTCGTGCGCGCCGACGCAAAATTTGTCATCCTTGACGCAAATCGTCGTCCGTTTTTCCGCGACCTCGTACCGATTTTTGCCATCGCTCAAATACACGTCCACGCGCGCGGGCTTGGTCAGATAATAACGAATCGTCACGCGGTCGGCGATGCCGTCCTGGTTCGGCGTAAAACGATCGGGGAAAACGGTGAAACTCTGAAACTCGGGCGGCGTCGAATCGGCTTGCGTGATCGTCAACGTTTTTTCCGCGCGCGCGGTTTGTCCCGCCGCATCTTTCGCTTCGACGACGACGGTGTACGTGCCGTCCGGCAACACGCGATCGTTGACCGCGCCGCCGAAGAGCGCGTCGTACGATCCGGCGGCGCGCGGTTGCGCGACGCGAAAATCGTGGCGCGCGCCGCGCGCGTCGATGAGATAGATCGAAACCGCTGCGTCGCGCCCCAGCGTGTACCGAATCGTCGTCGCGATGTTCGGACTACCGGCGAACGGCGAAATCGCGTCCGGCGCGAGCGTTACATTGTCCAGCAACGCGCCCGGCGCGCATGCGGTCAACGCGAACAACACGATCCACAAAAAACGTTTGAACAAACCAAACCTCCAAAGCAATTATCAACTAACAATGAACAATTGTCAATTGTGAATTGTGAATTGACAATTGCTAATTGCCGGTCTCCGCGTAAATCGCGCGAATCACTTCTTCCAGCGGCGGATCGGCAATCGTAATATCCACGATACTGCCGGCGCGCGCGAGTTGCGCGATCACATCTTCGACGCGCGTCGCGCTCGAATCGAATTGCAGTTTCACGCCGTACTGACTCGTCTTCAAAACTTCCGTCCCCGCGATCTGAAAATCGGCTGGCACCTGTTCGGCGTATCGAATCGAAACGGTTTTGGTCGTGAGGTAGCGCCGCTTGAGTGTGGAGACCTTGTCCTGATAAACGATCTGTCCGTGATTGATGATGATCACGCGCTTGCACAACGCTTCCAGATCGCCCGCGTCGTGCGACGTGAGAATCACGCCGACGCCTTCTTCCTCGTTCATCCGGCGAATCGTGTCGCGAATATTTTGCTTGGCGACGACATCGAGTCCGATGGACGGCTCGTCGAGCAAGAGCAAGCGCGGACGATGCAACAATGACGCGGCGACCTCGCACCGCATCCGTTGTCCCAGCGATAATTTTCGCACCGGCGTTTCGAGCAAGTCCTTGATGTCGAACGCTTCAGTGAGAAATGCAATGCGCGCGCGCGTCGTCTTGTCGTCCAGCTCGTAGATTTTGCCGAAGAGGTAGAACGTGTCAATCGCGGGCAGGTGGTACCACAATTGCGGGCGCTGTCCAAACACGGTGCCGATGTGGTACGCGAGTTCGCGGCGATTCTGCCACGGCACGTAATCGAGGACGCGCGCGTCGCCGCTGGTTGGAAAGAGAATGCCGGTGAGAATTTTGATCGTCGTGGATTTGCCCGCGCCATTCGGTCCGATCAAACCCAGCAATTCGCCGGATTCCATTTCGAACGAAATGCCGCGCAGCGCGTCGATCGTTTGCTGAGCGGGGCGGACGAGCGCGCGCAAACTCCCCGCGAGTCCGGCGGCTTTGCGTTTGGTGACAAATGTTTTGGCGAGCGCGGAAATGGTGATGGCTGGCATAAGTGGATTTTACCACAAAAACGCGGGGAAGGTTAATTGCGCCAAGATCACCACATCGGGATCAAGCCGCTTGCTCGATCCCGATGTATGTGCGTTTATGGATTCCGGCAATGATCGCGCTGAACGATCACTGCGGCGGATTGATCACGATCGGCTCGTTGAAATCGAAAAAGTTGACCGTCAGCGAAAGCGGCGCGCCAAAATCCGCGCGGCGCGGATAGCCATCGCCGGTCGCAAACCACAACTTGACTTGCATCTGCACTTGCGAGATCGTCGGCGTTCCGCCCGGCGTTTTCGGCGGATCGGATTTGAGCATCGGCATCGTCGTGGCATAACCGATGCACGGCACACCTTCCGCCGTGCCAGGTCCCAACAAAGTCACCTGGTTCGATTGCGCGAACAGATCTTTGTACCAATTGACATTCGCGCGATCAAAGTACGGAGTCGTCCCTGAGCCCATCCGCCAGCCGGTCATCG
>VGOB01000107.1 GCA_016865935.1 Chloroflexota bacterium
ACTGAAAGTCCAACGGCTCACATAACAAATGCACTTCGTTCAACTCACGCTTTGCGGACATGCGGCGGTAGGACGATGACCGCCAGGGCGAAGGTTGTTTCCCGCCGCACGTCGCAAAGTCTTAGTGTTTCACGACCACTTTTTGAGAATATGAAAATCTTGAAGCGCACTAATCGCTTTTACGACACATCTCGTTTCGGACAACCGCAAATCCGCGTCTATCATCGCCAAGGCAGCGGCAAACGCTGTCCGCGCTATACGCTCCGCTGCGGATGCTGCGACCAAAAGGTCGAGATCTACTACGACGCAGATGGCTTGGAAATCGGCGGCGTGAATGGCGCGCTTGACGATTGGCGCGAGATTCTGCTGCCGCTACTCCTGGTCGAACGAAAAGATAGCCAAAGAAAACGAAAATCCAGATAGGGAATAATGAAAAAACGATTCGCGCTTTGCATTGACAACCAAGACTATAAAGTCTCGCTGATCCCCCAAAAAATCTACGGGGTTATTCCCGACGCGCGCGCGGAACAGGATGATTTTATTCGCGTCGTAGACGAAAGCGGCGAAGATTATCTATACCACACGCGCCACTTTGTCTTCATCGAATTGCCCAAGAAAATCGAGCGGGTGTTAGTCGCCGCCTAGCCACTGCCAATGATCAAACTCGCCCCCTCCATCCTCTCCGCCGATTTCGCGCGGCTGGGAGAGCAGGTCAAAGCAGCCGAACGCGCCGGCGCGGATTACATTCACGTGGACGTGATGGACGGACATTTCGTCCCGAACATCACCGTCGGTCCCATCGTCGTCGCCGCGCTGCGCCCGCACACGCGCCTGCCGCTCGATGTGCATCTGATGATCGACGCGCCCGAGCGGTACGTCGGCGATTTTGCGAACGCGGGCGCGGACATTATCACGATCCAACAAGAAGCGTGCGCGCACCTGCATCGCATCGTCGAGCAGATCAAGGGGTTGAATAAAAAGGCAGGCGTCGCGCTCAACCCCGCTACGCCCGTCAGTACGCTCGAAGAGATTTTGCCGTACGTGGATTTGGTGCTCGTGATGACCGTCAATCCCGGCTTTGGCGGACAATCGTTCATTCAGACGATGCCGCAGAAAATCGCGGCACTGCGGCAAATGATCGACGCGCGCGGCTTGACCGCGCAGATCGAACTCGAGGTAGACGGCGGCATCAACGCGACGACCGCGCCGCGCGTCGTCGCGGCAGGCGCGCGCGTCCTCGTCGCCGGGACGGCGATTTACAACGGCAAGACGAGCGTGGCAAAGGCGATGAGAACACTACGCAAGGCGGTGAAATAAAAAAACCAGCGCACCCGTCGTCGAGTCGCTGGCTTGTCTGAACAAGCAACCTAGTCTTGCTTGTTGAGCGTGCGCAAGCATTTAGCGCAGACATTCATCTTTTGCTTTTTGCCTTGATACGTCACGGTTCGCTTGTTGATGTTCGGCATAAAGCGGCGGTTGACAGCATTCATCGCGTGACTGCGCGCGTGACCGTACAGCGGACCCTTGCCGCAAATATCGCATCGTTGAGCCATAAATCATTCACCTCTTTTCAAAATAATTGCACGAATTGAAACGGGCACGATAATACCACAATCGTTCGATTTACGCAAATCCGTTTAGACCTTCGAGGTCTTGGAGACCTCGAAGGTCTGTAAGGGTAACCGAATGGCAGAAGAAAATTACTTGGGACGAATCGAAATTTCACCGAACGCGATCGCGAGTCTCGCCGGACAAGCCGTACTGGAATGTTACGGCGTCGTCGGAATGGCGAACAAAAATCTGCGCGACGGCATCGTCGAAGTGTTGACGCGCGGCAATTTCCGGCGCGGCATTGACGTCAAGGTCGTCGAGCACGAAATCTGCATCGAACTCTACGTCGTGATCCAGTACGGCACGCGCATTTCCGAAGTCGCGCACGGGATTATGAACCGCGTCAAGTTCAGCGTCGAAAAATCATTGGGCTTGCCGGTTGCAAAAGTGAACGTGCGCGTCCAGGGCTTGCACGTAGACGAGCAAGCGTAAAACGCAAGTGTCATTGCGAGCCGCACAGCGGCGAAGCAATCCCCAATTTGCAAATCGGAGATTGCTTCGTCGCACACGACGCTCCTCGCAATGACACGACTCTATGAATTTTTTCTTCGGGGGAAGTTTTGTCAGACGATCAAATCCAATCACCCGCTGAGCCGTTGCCGCCGCTGAAATCCATCGGCGGGCAGGAACTGAAACAATTATTTTCCGCCAGCACCGCCTGGCTCGAACGCCACGCCGCCTACGTCAATTCGCTCAACGTGTTCCCCGTGCCGGACGGCGACTCGGGCACGAATATGCTCTTGACGATGCAAGCCGCGATCAAAGAAGTCGCCACGTCGCCGGAACACGCGGCGGGCGCGATGCTCAAAGCGATTTCACACGGCGCGCTCTTGGGCGCGCGCGGCAATTCCGGCGTGATCCTCTCGCAGATCATTCGCGGCTTTGCGCGCGCGATCGAAAAGAAAGACGCGATCACCGCGAACGATTTCGCCGCCGCGCTCGTCGAAGGCGCGCGCACCGCGTACAAAGGCGTCGTCAAGCCGGTCGAAGGAACGATTCTCACCGTCGCGCGCGAGTCCGGCGACGCCGCGACGCTTGCCGCGACGCAAAGCGATGATCTGCGCGTCGTCTGGGCAAAGACGGTCGAAGCCGCGCGGGTCTCCGTCATCAAAACGCCGATGCTGCTGCCGGTCCTGAAAGAAGCCGGAGTCGTGGACGCGGGCGGTCAGGGCTTGCTGGTTCTGCTCGAAGGCGCACTGAAATATTTGAATGGCGAACCGCTCGAACTCGCGGCGGCAGGGGTCGGCGCGCAAGCGCTGGAACAAATCGCGCGCGAAGAGGGCTGGGGCTTTGACATTCAATTTCACATTCGCGGCTCCGATCTCGACGTGGACGCGATCCGCGACAAAATCGCGAGGATGGGCGAATCTACCCTCGTCGTCGGCGACGCGACGCTGATCAAAGTGCACGTCCACGCGCCCACCCCCGGCGCGATTCTCGATTACGGTTGCTCGGTCGGCGTCATCACCAACGTCATCGTCGAAAATATGCAAGAGCAGTACATTGATTTTATGGCGGGACAGACCGCGCGTCCGCCGATCACTGCGGAAGACATCGCGGGAATGACGACCGTCGCCGTCGTGCCGGGCGCGGGCTTGGTGCGCGTCTACGAATCGCTCGGCGTCGGCAAAATCATTTCCGGCGGGCAAACGATGAATCCCAGCACCCAGGATATTTTACAAGCGATTGACGCGGTCAAAACCGATCAGGTGATCGTTTTGCCGAACAACAAAAACATCATTCCCGCCGCCGAGCAAGCCAAGCTACTCGCGAAAAAACAAGTGGCGATCATCCCCACCCGGACGATTCCGCAAGGGATCGCCGCGCTGCTCGCGTTCAACTTCCAGAGCGATCTCGACACGAACGTCAAAGCGATGACGCGCGCGGCGCAAAACATCCGCACGATCGAAATCACCAAAGCGACGCGCTCGGTCAACCTCGACGGGCTCGCAGTCAAAGAAGGACAATTCATCGGCTTGATTGACGACGATCTGCAAGGCGCAGGCGACGATCGGACTGCGCTCACGTTGGAAATGCTCAAGCAGACGCGCGCCGAAGAATATGAAATCATCACGCTCTACTACGGCGATACGATCAACGCGAACGACGCCGAAATCTTGAGCGAAGCGATTCGCCAAAAATATCCGCCGCAAGAAATCGAAGTGGTCAGCGGCGGACAACCGCATTATCATTTCATTATTTCGGTGGAATGATCATTTGCCGCTTGTCATTGCGAGCCGCGCAGCGGCGAAGCAATCCCCACTCCGCAAGTTGGAGATTGCTTCGTCGCATCCTTCGACTCCGCGACAAAAATCGTCGCTCCGCTCAGGACGCTCCTCGCAATGACAATGAGAACAAAAAATGCCACGCGTAAAAATTCTAACGGACAGCACCGCCGATCTGCCGCCCGGCGTTGCGGAAGAATTAGGCATCACCGTCTTGCCCTTGACGATTCAACTGGGCAACAAGAAACTGCGCGACGGAATTGACGTGACGCCCGCCGATTTCGTCGAGCGGATGGCGCGCGTCTCCACGCCGCCAGCAACCCTTCCGCCGACGGCGAAACAATTCGAAGAGGCGTACGCGGAATTGACGAAAGGCGGCAACGCCGTCGTCGCGATTCACGCGTCGAGCAAACTCAGCCAGACGTTCCGCACCGCCGCGCGCACCGCCGCGCCGCTCCTGGGGCGCCACAAGATCGTCGTGATTGACTCGCAACTCGTCACGGTCGGCTTGGGAATGTTGGTGACGGCGGCGGCGCGCCTTGCCGCCAGCGGCGCGTCGCTCGACGCAGTCGTGCGGCTGACGCGCGGAATGATCCCGCGCATCTACATCGGCTTTTTCGTCGAGACGCTCGACTTTCTCGAACGCGGCGGACGCATCGGCAAAGCGCAAGCCGTGCTGGGGACGATGCTCAACATCAAGCCGCTCTTGATTCTGGAAGAAGGCGAAATCGTCGCGCTGGAAAAAGTTCGCAATCGCGCCAAAGCGATCGAGAAACTCGTCGAGTTCATCACCGAGTTTACGCACATCGAAAAAATGGTGGTGCTGCACGGCAACACGCCGCTCGACGTGCAAGCGCTGATTGAGCAAACGAATTTGGTGATCCCGAACCTGGACATTTCGGTCGATCATTACGGTCCCGCCACCGCGACGCACGTCGGCACGGACGCGCTGGGCGTGGTGATCTACGAGGGAATGTAGGAGCAACCCCTATGGCAAACGTCAAGATTCTCACGGACAGTTTGGCGGACATTCCAGCCGCGATCATCAAAGACCTTGACATCACCGTCGTGCCTTGCACGGTGCGGTTTGGCGCGGAAGAGTACATTGACCGCGTGACGCTGTTTCCGACCGAGTTCTATCACAAACTGGTTGCCAGCCCGATCCTGCCGACGACCGCGTTTCCCTCCAGCCAAATGTTCGAAGAAGCGTACCGTCAACTCACCGACACGACGGATCGCATTTTGGCGATCCATACGATCGCTTCCCTGACCGGAATTTTCAACGCGTCGCGCCTCGCCGCCCAAAATATCCAAAACGCGCGGATCGAATTGATTGATTCGGAACAAGTGAGTATGTCGCTGGGCTGGCTCGTGATTCTCGCCGCGCGCGCGGCGAAAGAAGGCGCAACGCTCGCGCAGGTCAAAGCGCTCGTCGAGAACGCGAAAACGCGCGTCCACATTATCGCGATGCTCGACACACTGGAGTACGCGCAGCGCGGCGGGCGGCTGGGCAAAGGCGCGGCGTTGGTCGGGAGTATGCTCAACGTCAAGCCGCTCGTCTCCGCCGTTCACAGCGAAATCGTGCCGGTGGAAAACGTGCGAACGCAAAAGCGCGCGCTCGAACGGCTGGCGGAGATCGTGCTTGCGTCCGGTCCGATCCAGGAACTCGCGGTCATTCACGCCGATGCGGCGCATCTGGCGCAAACACTTCAAAAAATGCTCGCCAAAACTTTTCCGAACGATCAAATCGTAATGAGCGAAACGGGTCCTGTACTCGGCACGCACACCGGACCAGGCGCGGTGGGAATCGCGTGGCTCACCGGAAGATACTAACAATTGACAATTGACAATTGACAATTGCTAATTGTCAATTGATAGAGGTTGGGATGTCGCTTGCCTTTAAAGACTTGGAACGCATACTCGGCAACGAACAAAAAAAGTGCGACGACCATTTGGTCATTGGCGGACTAGAAAAATTCATTAACAATTTTACGGCGAAACAACAAGGCGCAGAACGCGCGCGCGCCGAACAGGTGGAAGACGCTTTGCGCGGCTACGGCGCGGCGGAGCCGGACGCGCGGCGCGAAATGATCGATCGCGCGCTCGCGGCGTTGCGTGATGAAACCCCGCCCGCGCCTGTCATTGCCGAAGAACCGCCCGGCGCGCCGCCGCCACCCGAACCGCCCGATGAGTTCGAGGACGATGACGCGGGCGAAGAAACAAGACCCGCCGCGAAAAAAGCCGCGCCGCGCGCCAGCGCAGTCTCCGGCTTTGGACTCGACGCGAGCGTGACGCGCCTGCAAAGCATCGGACCCGCGCACGCCAAGAAATTGCAGAAACTCGGCGTCTACACCGTCGGCGACCTGCTCTATCATTTTCCGCATCGCTACGACGATTACAGCCAGCTCAAAACGATCAGCCAACTCGTCTACGGCGAAGAAGTGACCTTGCTCGTGACGGTGTGCGAGGCGCACACGCGCGAAACGCAGCGCGCCGGCTTGACGATCACGACCGTCCTGCTGGCGGACACGACCGGCAAAATCAACGCGACCTTTTTCAATCAGCCGTACTTGCAGCAACAATTCAAGTCCGGACGCCGCATCGTCATCAGCGGACGCGTCGATCAAGACCTGGGGCGGCTCTCGTTCAAGCAACCCGAATGGGAACCGTTCAGCAAAGATTTGTTGCACACCGCGCGCATCGTCCCGGTCTATCCGCTGACCGAAGGCATCACGAATCGCTGGTTGCGCCGCCTGATCAAAGACGTCGTCGAGTACTGGGCGCCGCAAGCCGCCGATACGTTGCCCGCGCCGATGCGCGCGCGCGAAAATTTGCTCGACGCGCCGAGCGCGCTGAGCGAGATCCATTTTCCGACGACGCTCGAAAAAATGAACGCGGCGCGCCGCCGCCTCGCGCTCGACGAGTTTCTGCTGATTCAGTTGGGCGTGTTGCGCCAGCGCAAGCAGTGGCGTGAAAAACCCGGACGCGCGTTGCGCGCCGATGAAAAACTCCAGCGCGATTTTCTCGCGTCGTTGCCGTTTCAACTGACGAACGCGCAGCAACGCGTCTTGAGCGAAATTCTCGGCGACATTCAACGCGCGCAACCGATGAGTCGCCTGCTGCAAGGCGATGTCGGATCGGGCAAGACCGTCGTCGCGGCGGCGGCGATGCTCGCGGCGGTCGCCAACAGCGCGCAAGCCGCGCTCCTCGCGCCGACCGAAATTCTCGCCGAGCAACATTTCAAAACGCTCTCCGCGATTTTTGCGAAACAAGCCCAGCCGCCGCGGATCCGCTTGCTCACCGGCAGTTTGAAAAATCGCGAGAAAGAAAATGCGCGCGCGGAAATCGCGGCAGGCGAAATTGACGTCGCCGTCGGCACACACGCGCTCATCCAGGAAGATGTCGCGTTCAAAAATCTCGCGCTCGCGGTGATTGACGAGCAACATCGCTTTGGCGTGGAGCAGCGCGCGACGATCCGCTCCAAGGGCTACCATCCGCACATTCTCGTGATGAGCGCGACGCCGATTCCGCGCACGCTCGCGCTGACGTTGTACGGCGATCTCGATCTCTCGCTCATTGACGAGATGCCGCCGGGGCGGCAAGCGATCAAAACGAAATGGCTGGAGCCGCGCGAACGCGAGCGCGCGTACGCGTTCATCGCGAATCAGATCGCCAAGGGCCGCCAGGCATTCGTCATCTGTCCGCTGATCGAAGAATCGGAGGCGATTGACGCGAAAGCGGCGGTGGAAGAGTACGAACGGCTGCGCCAAGACGTTTTCCCAAACTTGCGCGTTGGCTTGATTCACGGTAAACTAAAGCCGGGCGAAAAAGACGCGACGATGAACGCGTTTCGCGATCACACGCTCGATATTCTCGTCGCCACATCCGTCGTCGAAGTCGGGATTGACGTGCCGAACGCGACGGTGATGTTGATCGAAGGCGCGGATCGATTTGGCTTGGCGCAGCTGCACCAATTTCGCGGACGCGTCGGACGCGGGGAACATCAGTCGTACTGTTTGTTGCTCGCGGAAAAAAAGGAAAGCATCGCGGACGAACGTTTGCGCGTGATCGAATCCACGCAAGACGGTTTCCGTCTGGCGGAAGAAGATTTAAAGTTGCGCGGTCCCGGCGAATTTTTCGGGACGCGGCAATCGGGCTTGCCGGATCTCAAGGTTGCCAAATTGAGCGACGTGAAAATTCTGGAGGAGGCGCGCCGGATCGCGCAGGAAATTTTCGCGCGCGATCCCGGCTTGACCCAGCCCGAACATCATTTGTTGGCGCAGCGCGTCAGCGCGTTTTGGAAAGTCAAGGGGGACCTAAGTTGACCATCGCCATTTATCCCGGTTCGTTCGACCCGATTCACTTCGGACACATTGACATTGCGACGCGCGCGGCAAAGATTTTCGATACGCTGATCTGGGCGGTGTACGATCGCCCGCTGAAGAATCTGATGTTCAGCGTCGAAGAACGTCTGGAATTTATGCGCCAAGCCGCGCACGATTTTCCGAACATCAAGGTGATGCCGTATCACGGACTCACGGTCGAGTTCGCGCGCAGTCAGAACGCGACGGTGATGGTGCGCGGGTTGCGCGTGACGTACGATTTCGAAATGGAGTACCAAACCGCGCTGGCGAACCGGCAGCTGGCGGCGGACATTGATACGGTCTGCCTGATGACTTCGCTCCAGCACGCGTTCGTCAGTTCGACCAACTTGAAAGAGATTGCATTTTTGGGCGGCGCGATTGACGACATCGTTCCGCCGTACGTCGAAGCCGCCGTGAAAAAACGCCTGGCGCAATTGGGCGACGGCGGCAGCGACAAGGTCAGTTTGGTTTCGTTGCGAGAGTAGTAATTGGTGATTAGTGATTGGTCAATTGGTGACTAGTTGACTAATCACCAATCACTGATCACTAACCCACGAAAGGGGATGATAGCCATAGACGTTCTCTATTTGGTTGACCGCTTGGAAGCCCTGCTCAACAAAGGGTGGCGCGTCCCCATGTCTGCCAAAACGATGATTGACGAGGACGAGTTCCTCGACATCGTGGATCAGATGCGGATCGCGTTTCCCGAAGAGATCAAGCAAGCGAAAAAGATCGTGCAAGAGCGCGAACGGATCGTCGCGCAAGCGCAAGAAGAAGCCAAGCACATCATCGAAACGGCGAAAGAGGACGCGGCGCGCCTGACGAACGACCACGCGATCGTCAAGACGGCGCAAGCGCAAGCCGCGCAAATCGAACGGCAGGCGCAAGCCGAAGCCGCCGCGCGCGAACGCGGCGCGGATCAATACGCGACCCAGCTGCTCAAGGATTTGCACGCGCGGCTGGAACAATTCGCGCAACAAATCGCGCAGATGCAGACGCAGGTGTACAACGGCTTGAACGTCTTGCAAGAACCGCCGCCCGCCGACGCGCCGCCGCCGCGCGAAAATTCTTGACACATTCCCAGACTCGGCTATAATGGGCAACATTGCTCTGAAGGAGTCCTGATGCGCTACAACGTCGCCCAATTGCTGAAAGAACAAAGCGGACACACGCGGCAATACACCTTGCGCGAAGCGATCGACGCGCTCGATCCGGAAATCGCGCCGCTCAGCCCGCTCGCCGGCACGGTGCAGTTGATTCGCACCGCCGATGGTATTTTCGTGCTGGGGAATCTGCACACGTCGCTGGAACTGACGTGCGCGCGTTGTCTCGTGCCGTTCGCGCTGCCGCTGGAATTTTCGCTCGAAGAAGAATTTCGTCCGACGATTGACATTCACACGGGCGCGACCTTGCCGCTGACCGCCGACGACGAAGTTGCGACGCGGATCGACGCGCATCACGAAATCGATCTGAGCGAAGTCGTCCGCCAGGGCATTTTGCTCGCAATTCCGCCCGGTCCGATTTGTCGCTCGAAATGCGCGGGCTTGTGCGCGATATGCGGCAAAAATCTGAACGAGGGTGCGTGCGATTGTAAGCGCGATGAAATCGATCCGCGCTTTGAAAAGTTGAAAGAACTGCTGGACAAAAAATAATCGTCGTGTCATTGCGAGGCGCGCAGCGGCGAAGCAATCCTCAATTTGCTCGACGGAGATTGCTTCGTCGCGAAAAACGCTCCTCGCAATGACACCGACAACAATCACCGAAAGGAATTTTCCGAACTATGCCACCTCTCCCAAAACGAAAATTATCGAAAGGGCGCCGCGACCGCCGCCGCAGTCATCTCGCGATGTCAAGTCCGAATCTGACGCCCTGCCCGAATTGCCACAAGATGCGCCAGCCGCACCACGTCTGCCCACACTGCGGACATTACGCGGGCGAAGAAATTTTCACCGTCGAACAAAAACCCGCCGCGCGCAAAAAGAAATAGCGCGGGCGCGCCAACACATCGCTGCGCGCAGCGAAGAAACGAATGGCGCCACGCGGGCGAAAGGCAATAACAACGAAGATGAGGAGGTCTGGCAATCTTGCGCGCTGGCGCGACACGCCAGACCTCTGTTTGTGATTTCAGATTTCAGATTTGCGATTTTAGATTGCCGCCTTTGCCAATCTGCAATCTGAAATCTAAAATCTGAAATGAGAGGAATTGTGAAAACCGCATTCATCTTCCCAGGACAAGGTTCGCAATACGTCGGGATGGCGCAAGACTTGGTCGCCGCGTATCCGCACGCGCGCGCAATTTTCGATCAGGCGGACGCGACGCTGGGCTTTGCGCTCTCGTCGCTCTGCTTCACCGGTCCCGAAAATGATTTGACCGATACAATCAACGCGCAACCCGCGCTGCTGACGCACAGCATCGCCGCGCTGCGCGTCTTGCAAACGCTCCGCCCGGATTTCGCGCCGGCGTTCGTCGCCGGACATTCGCTCGGCGAGTACTCCGCGCTCGTTGCCGCCGACGCGCTGGACTTTGCCGACGCGCTGAAACTCGTGCGCGAACGCGGGCGCGTGATGAAAGCGGCAGGGCAAAAAACGCCGGGCGCGATGGCGGCACTGATCGGGATTGACACCGCCGCGCTCGAAAGTGTCTGCGCGGAAACCGGCGCGCAGATCGCGAATTATAATGCGCCGGGGCAAATCGTCATCTCCGGCGAAAAGGACGCGCTCACCCGCGCAGTCGAACTGGCAAAGACGCGCGGCGCGAAACGCGCGATTGTGCTCGCAGTCAGCATCGCGTCGCACTCGCGCTTGATGGAAAACGCCGCGCGCGAATTTGCGAACGCAGTCGCCGCCACACCATTCCGCGCGCCGAAAATGCCGGTGGTTTCAAACGTCGCCGCGCAACCGCTCACCACTGTCGAAGAAATCCGGTGCGAACTCGTCGCGCAGTTGACGTCGTCCGTGCAGTGGATCAAGACGATTGAGTACATCGCCGCGCAAGGCGCGACCAAGTTTATCGAGATTGGCCCGAAAGATGTGCTCGCGGGTTTGATCCGCCGTATCGCCAAAGATGTGCACGCGGTTAGCATTGGCGACGTGGCGAGCGTGAAGGGGTTTGGGGAAGCAGTGTAAGCGTATGAAATCGATCGCTTGAGACACCATCAAGCAATCGGTAGCGAGTTCGTGCGTAGTACTCAGTACGTAAGATCTGTTCCTACTGTTATGCACTTCTAAGCACAAGTTCTATCACAAACTCCAAAAAGGAGCGCCATGAAAACAAAAGCGACATCACGAAAGAGAACTGCCAAGAAAGAACATGTCCTACCTAACGCAAACACATCGTCCGGATCGGGCCTGTCAGGCTTGAGCGGAAGATTAGGGGATATGGATATGAGAACCGTTATGGAGAACGTCCGCAAGGCTGAATCTCAACCCGTGATTTGGCCAACATTCACTTCCGTCTCCCCGGGCAATCATCCTAACCTAAACCCCAAACAGCAACCTAGCCGTGCAGAAAGTCAAATGCCAGAAACGCCAAACAGAAATTCTACCTTATTCACACAGTCTTCTCGTCCTCTAAGAATATTCCTTTGTCACTCTGCGGGAGATAAACCGACCGTTAGAGATCTTTACCACCGACTAAAAACCGATAATAATATTGACCCGTGGTTTGACGAGGAAAAACTCTTACCTGGACAGGATTTTAATTTGGAAATTACCAAGGCAGTACACTCGTCTGATATTGTATTAGTCTGCATTTCTCGCGCCTCTGTTAACAAAGCAGGATACGTTCAGAAAGAACTCAAGTACGCTCTTGATGCTGCCGATGAACAACCAGAAGGCACAATCTTTATCATCCCCATAAAACTCGAAGAGTGTGAGGTCCCTGACCGATTACGTCGTTGGCAATGGATCGATTTTTTTAAGGAACACAGTTACGATCTACTAATGCGTTCACTACGACATCGAGCAAAAACACTCGGAATAACTCTTGGTACGACTACATAGATAGAAAGGCGACCTGCAAATCATCTAGCGTCGAATGGGCTCGGCACCGAACATCGCGCCGTGCATCAGGCGAAGTTAGTGTACTGGCGTGTTTGCACAGCGCGCAACGTACTCATCTCCCTGGTGTTGATAGTAATTGGACAGAGGAATAGACGGTTGCTCCAGAAAAATCAGCTTGAAGCCGACTTGCTGTGCAGCGGGACTCGTGAAATAACCAAAATGATCGACGGGAAGAAAATCAAAAGAATCGAACTGGCAGGGCGCGACAAGATTGAATCGCTCGGTGAGTATGTTGATCGAGTCTTGGAAGCGCTCGGTCACCCTGAAGCACTCGTCACAGATGAGTCGCAGGTTTGGGATTTTACTCGCGACACGAACGAATTGAAGAAAATTGCAAAGAAATTGGGATTTGCGATAACCAAGAACGACTATGTTTGGGAATTAGCCGAACGGTGCAAGAATAGAGCGAAGAAATAAATAACCATCTGCAACAAGGCAAGGAGGGTCATCAATGTCTGATCTATCCAACAAAATCGCCGTCGTGACCGGCGGCAGACGCGGCATCGGACGCGCGATCTCGGAACTGCTCGCGCGGCGCGGCGCGGACGTGCTGATCGGCGATTGCACGGAGGATCCCGGCAAGGACACCGCCGCCGAAATCGCCGCCGCGACCGGACGCCGCGTGATCGCGCAGTGCGTTGACGTCGCAAACAGCGCGAGCGCGAAAGCGTTCATCGAGTTCGCGATCGCGCAATTCGGACGCGTGGATATTTTGGTGAACAACGCCGGCATCACGCGCGACAATTTGATTATGCGGATTAGCGACGAAGATTGGGACAGCGTGTTGGACGTTAATCTCAAAGGCGCGTTCAATTGCTGCAAAGCCGTCGCGCGCCAAATGATGAAGCAACGCTCCGGACGCATCGTCAACATCACCTCCGTCGCCGGACTCGCGGGCAACGCCGGGCAGACGAATTACGCGTCGTCCAAAGCCGGACTCGTCGGCTTTACCAAATCGTTGGCAAAAGAGTTGGGCGCGCGCAACATCACCGTCAACGCCGTCGCACCCGGTTTCGTCGGCACTGCGCTGACCGATGTTCTGCCGCAAGAGTTCAAAGACCTCGCGATTAAAATGACGCCGCTCGGCCGCTTTGGCACGCCGGAAGACATCGCGCGCGCCGTTGCGTTCTTCGCCTCCGACGACGCCGCGTTCATCACCGGGCAAGTGTTATCGGTGGATGGCGGAATGGTAATGCAGTGAAATTCCAGTGTTCAGTATTCAGTATCCAGTTTTCAGAAGCAGACTGAACACTGAATACTGAATACTGAACACTGAACACTGAACACTGAACACTGAAATTGGAGTTGAGATGGAAGAAAACCTGGGTAACGTAACGATCGCGCCGGAAGTTTTGCTTTCGCTCGTGCGCTTGACCGCGCTGGCAACCCCGGGAGTCGCGCGCTTGTACGCCGGAATGCCGACCGGCGTCCATCGTTTGTTCAGCGGCAAAACGGCGGAAGGGATCAAGATCGAAATCGAAGATCATACCGTCACGATCGATCTGTACGTCGTCGCCGAGCCAGACGCGCAAATGCTCACGCTGGGACAAACGCTCCAGCGCGAAATCAATCGCGCGATTCACGATGTCGTCGGGATGCCGGTCAAGGAGATCAACGTCCACATCGAAGACGTGACCGACCGCGCGCCCGCCGAAATTCGGGATTAGAGGACGGCGTGAAAATCCGACGCCAAGCGCGCGCGATCGCACTCCAAGCCCTGTACGAAATTGATAGCGCGGGACACGCCGCCGATCCGGTCATTCACTATCTGGCGGAAGACGATCACCTGCCCGGCGAAGGCATCGCGTTCGCGTCCACGCTCGTCCACGGCGTTCTGACGCGCGGCAATGAACTCGACGCGATCATTCGCAAGCACGCGCCCGAATGGCCCGTAGACCAACTCGCGATCGTCGATCGCAATATTTTGCGGATGGCGTTGTACGAATTGCAGCACAACCCGGACGTGCCGATCAAAGTCGCGGTCAACGAAGCGGTCGAACTTGCCAAAGCGTTTGGCAGTGACACCGCGCCGCGTTTCGTCAACGGCGTGCTCGGCGCGTTCTTGCAAGAACATCCGGCGGGCGAGTTGCGAAAATGAGCACCGCTACTCACCGCGCGGCGGAAGAACATTTTCGACGCGGCAATCAGTACGACGAAAACGACCAGAGCGATCGGGCGATCCGAGAATGGCAGCGCGCAGTGCGCCTGGATCCCGATCACGCGGAAGCGCATTTCAATCTGGGCTTGGCGTATGCCGATGCGGGCGATCATTCACTCGCGATCGAGGAGTTGAGCGAGACCCTGCGCGTGCGCCCGTCCGACCCGGACGCGTTGCGCGAACTCGGCGGAATTTTTCTGGAAGCCGGTTACGCCGCCGACGCGATCGCGCAGTTGCGCCTCGCCCTGGAGCGCGCACCGCGCGATGGTCAAGCCGCGCGCCTTTTGACCGAAGCGTATCTCACGCAAGGCAATTGGGCGGACGCGACCCGCACGTTCGACGCCGCGCCAAAATCGGCGGACGACGCAGAGTGGCTGTTCGATCTGGGAAAATATTTCGAACGCGCGCAACGACGCGAGCAGGCGTTGTGGGCGTACGAACGCGCGACGACCGCCGATCCCAGGCATCGCGATGCGATCCTGGGAATCGAACGCTTGACGCGCGCCGATCCAGGTTCCGCTAGCGCGCTCGCCGCTACGCATTTGCAGCGCGGCAATCAATTCGACGCGAACGGCGACAGCCAACGCGCCATCGCAGAATGGCAGGAAGCGCTCGCGCTCGATCCGGATTGCGTCGAGGCGCACTACAATCTCGGCATCGCGTACGCCGACGAAGGAAATTTCGATCCGGCGATCATAGAACTGCGCGAGGTCATTCGTCTGGCGCCACTCGATCTGGACGCGCGGCGCGAACTCGCCCAAATCTATTGGGACGCGGAACGTCCTGATGACGCGATGGACGAACTGCGCCAGCTCTTGAACCTCGCGCCGGACGCGCGCGCCGCGCATCTCCTCGCGCAGACCTATTTCGATCTGGAACGCTGGGACGAAGCGGCAGGCGCGCTCGAAGCCGGAGGAATGTCCGAGGCAGACGCAGACTTGTGGTTCGAATTGGGTAAGGTGTACGAATCGCAACCGCACCGGTTGGACGACGCGATTCTGGCGTATCGGCGCGCGCTGATCGCCAATCCGGATCAACGCGACGCGCGCGCCGCGTTGCAACGTCTGCGCGTGCCAATCGAAGAGCCACCGGATCCGGCGGAAGGCGAAGAATAATCCGCGCAGGTTTGTGTCATTGCGAGCCGCGCAGCGGCGAAGCAATCTCCATAGCACAACTCGGAAATTGCTTCGGCGCAAAAAACGCGCCTCGCAATGACACGATAACATTTTTCAACGCGACGCACCAACGACGGTGCGTCGTACTTGTGAAAATGGAGGCACAATGAACAAAGACCAGGTCGTCATTATGGGCGCGGCGGGACGCGACTTTCACAATTTCAACGTCTACTTTCGCGACAATCCCGCGTATCACGTGATCGCGTTTACCGCGACGCAAATTCCAAACATCGAAGGACGCACGTATCCCGCCGCGCTCGCCGGGGCGCTTTATCCGAACGGCATCCTGATTTTTCCTGAAAGTGATTTATCCAAAATCATCCAGGAAAACCAGGTCACTCAAGTCGTCTTTTCGTACAGCGATATTTCGCACGAAACAGTGATGCATCGCGCGTCGGTCGCGCTGGCGGCGGGCGCGGATTTTCGCTTGCTCGGTCCGCGCGCGACGATGCTCAAGTCGTCCAAGCCGGTCGTCGCCGTGTGCGCCGTCCGCACCGGCTCCGGCAAATCGCAAACGACGCGCGCGGTGGCGAACGCGTTGCGCGCGCTCGGCAAGCGCGTCGTCGCGATCCGACATCCGATGCCATATGGCGATCTCACCAAGCAGATCGTCCAACGCTTTGCGACGCTCGACGATCTGATCGCGCATCAGACGACGATTGAAGAGTGCGAAGAGTACGAGCCGCACATCGTGCAAGGGACGATTGTCTACGCGGGCGTGGATTACGAAAAAATTCTGCGCCAAGCCGAAACCGAAGCCGACGTGATTTTGTGGGACGGCGGCAACAACGATTTTCCGTTCTACCAACCCGATCTGATGATCGTGATCGTTGACCCGCATCGCGCCGGACACGAATTGCTCTATCACCCCGGCGAAATGAATTTGCGAATGGCGGACGTGATCATCATCAACAAAGTGGACACCGCGAACGCGGAAGACGTGAATCGCGTCCGCGCGAACGTGCATTTTGCGAACCCGCGCGCCACGGTGCTGGAAGCCGCCTCGCCGATTTCCGTGGACGACCCCGGCGCAATTCGCGGCAAGCGCGTCCTGATCGTCGAAGATGGTCCCACGGTGACGCACGGCGGAATGGCGTATGGAGCGGGCGTCGTCGCCGCGAATAAACTGGGCGCGCGCGAAATCGTTGACCCGCGCCCGTATGCCGCCGGTTCGATCAAAGAAACGTACGCGAAATATCCCAGCACCGGTGCCGTCTTGCCCGCGATGGGGTACAGCGATAAACAGATCCAAGAACTCGAAACGACGATCAACGCGACGCCGGTCGATCTGGTTTTGATCGCGACGCCGATTGATTTGCGCCGCATCGTCCACATCCAACACCCTTCGGATCGCGTGCGGTACGAACTGCAAGAGATCGGTCAGCCGACGCTGGCGGATCTGTTGAAACAAAAGTTTGGCGAATAATTCGATTGTCATTGCGAGCGGAGCGAAGCAATCGCCCTATCCCAATTTGGGGATTGCTTGCTTCGGCTTTGCTCAGCACCGCAAAAACCGCGCCTCGCAATGACACGAGAAACTATGTCCTCAGTCACTCGCTCATTCGCCACCAAAAATTATCGGCGCAATTTTACTCTGGGAACCGATTATGCGAAATTAGGCGAACAGTTCTTTGACCGCTAACAGGTTGCGCCCCAGCAGTGCATTCAGATAAATGCCTAGCGTGAAGGCAGTGATAATCCCGACAACGCGTTTGCACAACCCCCA
>VGOB01000108.1 GCA_016865935.1 Chloroflexota bacterium
CCTTCATCCTTCATCCTTCATCCTTCATCCTTCATCCTTCATCCTTCATCCTTCATCCTTCATCCTTCATCCTTCATCCTTCATCCTTCATCCTTCATCCTTCATCCTTCATCCTTCATCCTTCATCTTTCATCCTTCATCTTTCATCTTTCATCTTTCGTTTTCACCTGACTACCAGCAACCCCGCCGCCAACGCGATCACGATCACCAACGCGATCAAATCCGCGCGGCGGAAATGCAGACGGACATAGTGCGTGCGTCCCGCGCCGCCGGAATAGCCGCGCGCTTCCATCGCCGCCGCTAAATCTTCACTGCGCCGCAGTGTGTTGATGAAGAGCGGCACCAGCACCGGCAACAATTGCCGCGCACGCGCAATCGGATTCGATCCGCCCTGAATATTCGCGCCGCGCGCCGCTTGCGCCTTGAGCAACTTTTCCGTTTCGAGCGCGAGCGTCGGGACGAAACGTAATGCAATTGTGAACACCATCGCCAGTTCGTCGCCGGGGACGCCGACGCGCTGAAACGGGCGCAACAACGCTTCGATGCCGCGCGACAATTCGCTGAGGGTACTCGTGAAGGTCAACAAACTCGTCAGCACAACCAGCGCGACGAGACGCGCGAGCAACACGATCACCGCTTCGATTGAGCAGGTGGTCACGTTGACGATTTCCCAACTCCACAGCGCGATGCAACCGGACGCGCGCGCGCCCCAGCCAAATCCAAGTTGCAAGATCGCGAGCAATGCCAAGATCGGAATACTCGGCGCGAGTCCGCGCAACGCAAAGCGTACGTCCACGCGCGCGAACGCGATGAGAGCAAGCGCGACGATCACTCCGGCGATGCTCCCGACCGCCGATGTTTGCGCGACGATCGCCATCGCCAGCGCGATCAGCCCGATGATCTTGACGCGCGGATCGAGCCGATGAATCGGCGAGCCGGTCGGAAAGTACTGACCGATCGTGACGTAGCGCAGTAATTCGAAATCTTCCATCGTCACGCGCCTCCCAGTGCGGCAACGAGTTCATCGGCAAACAGAATGTCCGGCGGAACGCGCCAACCCTGCGCGCGTAAAATCGCGGCGATCTGCGCGATCGGCGGCGCGGCGAGTCCAGCGGCTTGCAACAAATCGACGCGCGCGAAAATTTCGCGGGTCGCGCCGCGCGCGATCGCGCGTCCATCATTGAGCGCGGTGACGCGCTGGCACAGCGCGGCAACATCGTCCATGCGATGCGACGCGACGACGAGCGTGGTTCCTTCCGCGCGCAAGCGGCGAAAAATCTCGCGCGTCTGCAAACGCGCGCGCGGATCGAGTCCGGCGGTCGGTTCGTCGGCGACGAGAATTTGTGGGCGCATCGCCAGCACGCCTGCCAGCGCGACGCGCCGCCGTTCGCCGCCGGACAACGTCGTCGTCATTCGATCCTTGAACGCGTCGAAATCGAGTCCGACCATTTCCATCGCCCAGCGCACGCGCGCGCGCACTGCGTCCTTGTCCAGACCGAATTGGCGCGGCGCGAACGCGATGTCGTCGCCGACGAATTGCGCGAACAGTTGATCCTCTGGTTGTTGAAACACCAAGCCGACCGCGCGTCGCACTGCGCGTACATCGGTGCGGGCATCGGCGAGATCGTACGACGCGACGCGCACGCGTCCGGTTTGCGGACGCAGCAAGCCGTTCAAGTGTTGCATCAAGGTTGACTTGCCCGATCCGGTCGCGCCGACGAGTCCCATCGTTTCGCCGCGCGTCACGTCGAAATCTACATTTTCCAGCGCGCGCGCTTGTAGCGGCAAGCCGCGCAGATACCAATGCGAAAGTTGTTCGACGCGGATGATCGTGTGGTCGTTCGCGTCTAGTGTCATTGCGAGGCACGGTTTTTGTGCCGAAGCAATCTCCAACGAGTAAATTGGAGATTGCTTCGCCGCTGCGCGGCTCGCAATGACAGCGTGCGCGCGTTCGCGCAACGCCGCGCCAAGTTCTTCCGGCGTGAGGCAAACCGGCAAACCGAGCCGGCGTGAAAGATCAACGACCGGCGGCACGTCGAGATCGAGCGCGCGTAATTCGTCGGCGCGCGCGAACACGTCGCGCGGCGAACCGTCCAGCGCGATTTGTCCCGCGCGCATTACGATCACGCGATCCGCGCGCGCGACTTCTTCCATCTCGTGCGTGATCGTGACGATCGTTGTGCCGCGTTGATGCAGCGCGCGCACAATTTCAAACACCGCCTCGCGCCCGGCGGGATCGAGCATCGCGGTCGCTTCGTCCAATGCCAGGATGCGCGGATGCACCGCGAGCGCGCCGGCAATCGCGACGCGTTGTTTTTGTCCGGCGGAAAGCAGATGCGGCGCGCGTTGTCGGTGCGTCCACATTCCGACCGTCTCCAAAGACGCGCGCACGCGTTCTGGCAATTCGTTTTCCGACACGCCGAAATTCTCCGGACCGAACGCGATGTCTTCTTCGACCATCGTCGCGACGAGTTGCGAATCGGGATGCTGGAACACCATTTGCACCGCCGCGCGAATCGCGCGCAACGATTTTGGATCGCGCGTGTTGGCGCGTTCGATCCACACGTCGCCGCGCGTGGGGAGGAGCAGCGCGTTCAAGTGGCGCGCGAGCGTGGATTTGCCGGAGCCGTTCGCGCCGACGATGGCGACGTACTCGCCCGCGCGAATCGTCAAGTCAATCCCGCGCAACGCGTCGATCGGACGCGCGCCTGCGTAGGTGTGATGCAAGTTTTCGATGCGAATGATTGGGTCAGTCATTCAAACAAAAACGCCTCTCGACCCAGATCGTCGAGAGGCGCGGCAATACGCGTGCCTTGCTCATCCGTCTCGGTCGCGATAACGATCCAAGCGGTCGTGCCACTTTCAATTTCATTGTATCTCAATCGCGCGCAAATTGCAAATACGATCACCTGAGCATTTCGCGCGCGTGTTGGACGACGTTGTCCGCGTTGAATCCCAGTTCCTGGAATAGCGTTTTGAACGGACCCGACGCGCCGTACCGATCCAGCCCGATCACTTTACCGTTCGCGCCGACGTAGCGTCCCCACGCGAGCGTGACACCGGCTTCGATCGCGAGGCGCGGGACGCCGGGCAACAAAACGCTGTCGCGATATTCGCGCGATTGCGCGTCGAACAATTCCCAGCTCGGCATCGAAACGACGCGCGCGGCGATCCCTTGCTCCGCAAGTTTCTTGCGCGCGTCCAGCGCGACCGGCACTTCGGAGCCGGTGGCGATGAGGATGAGGCGCGGCGTGGGATCGTCCGCGATGACGTACGCGCCGCGCGCGAGATCGTTCTGCACTGGCGTCGTGAACGCGATGATCTGACGACTCAGGATCAGCGCGGTCGGTCCGTCGCGTCGTTCGAGCGCGACTTTCCACGCTTGCACCGTTTCGTTGCCATCGGCAGGGCGAATAACGACGAGGTTTGGAATCGCGCGCAGCGCGGTGATGTGTTCGGTCGGCTGATGCGTGGGACCATCTTCGCCCAAGCCGATGCTATCGTGCGTGAAAACGTAGATGACGGGCAAGCCCATAAACGCGGCGAGCCGAATCGTCGGGCGCATATAATCGGAGAAGACCAGGAACGTGCCGCCGTACGGACGCAGCCCGTGCAGCGCGAGTCCGTTCATAATGCCGCCCATCGCGTGCTCGCGAATCCCAAAGTGAATGTACGTGCCGGAGAAATCGCCGCGTTTCAAATGCTTGGCGTCTTTCGTCTTGGTGTTGTTGGATGGCGTGAGATCAGCCGAGCCGCCCAACAACGTTGGAATCTTTCCGATGATCGCGTCCAACACAAAACCGGACGCGGCGCGCGTCGCGAGCGGCTTGTCGGATGGAATGATCGGCAGCGCGGCTTCCCAGCCCGGCGGAAGTTTTCCGGCGATGTACAAATCCCACTGCGCGGCGAGATCGGGAAATTGCGCGCGATAGTTTGCGAGCAGCGCGTTCCATTCCGTTTCGCGCGCGGCGCCGATCGCGCGTACCTGATCGAGTCGCGCGTGAATTTCATTGGGGATGAAAAAGCGCGGTTCCTGTTGCCACTTGTAATGCTCCTTGGTCGCCTTGAGCGCGTCTTCACCCAACGGTTCGCCGTGCACTTTCGATGTGTCTTGCTTGGGCGATCCGAGTCCGATGTGCGTGCGGCAAGCGATGATGCTGGGGCGATCCGTTTCGGCTTGCGCCGCGCGAATCGCCGCGTGCACCGCGTTCAAATCGTGTCCATCCACTTGTTGCGTGTGCCAGTTGTACGCGGCAAATCGTTGTGGGATATTTTCGCTGAACGATAGATCAGTGGGACCGTCAATCGAAATGTGATTGTCGTCGTACAACACGATCAGTTTGCCCAAGCCCCAGTGTCCGGCGAGCGACGCGGTTTCGTGCGAGACGCCTTCTTCCAAATCGCCGTCGGACGCGAGGACGTAGGTAAAGTGATCCACGATTGGAAAATCGGGTTTGTTGAAACGCGCGGCGAGCCAGCATTCCGCGAGCGCGATACCGACCGCGTTGCCAAAGCCCTGACCCAGGGGACCGGTCGTCGTTTCGATTCCGAGTTTCAGATCGTACTCGGGGTGTCCGGGGGTGAGACTATTCCATTGACGAAATTTTTTGATTTCGTCGAGCGGCATTGGATAGCCGAAAAGATGCAGCAAGCCGTACAGCAAAGTCGAGCCGTGACCGGCGGACAAGATAAAGCGATCGCGATTCGCCCAGGTGGGATGCGCGGGATTGTGCTTGAGCGCGCGCGTCCAGAGCGCGGTGCCGATGTCCGCTGCGCCCAGCGGCAACCCCGGATGCCCCGAGTTGGCTTGTTGCACCGCGTCCGCCGCCAACATTCGCAGCGTCGTCGCGATCAATCGATCTTTTTCGTCAAAAGCAGTTAGTTGATTCGTCATTTCCTATGCTCCAATTTTTTTGGCGTCTTGCTACGCGCGACTTGATGCGCGGCAGAAACGTTCGTTTATATTCGTAAAGGATGATTTGGACGCGCGCTAGAGCACCATCACCACTTGCGCGTCGCCGCTTAGATCGCGATAGAGCGCGTCCAGTTGCGCGCGGCTCTGCGCGGTGAACGTCGCCGTCACCGACAAGTATTTGCCGTCTGCGCTCATCCGGCGCGTGATCTTGTCGTCGGTCAATTCCGGGACGTGCCGCCGAATGATCGCAACGACGCGCGGTTCAAAATCGCCGGTATTTTTTCCGATCGCTTTGATCGGAAAAAAGCAAGGATATTGGATTTCGTTTTTCTTGTCAGTTGACATTCTTCCTCAGATGCAGTGACTGGTGACTGGTCAATAGTGATTAGCCCAATCACCAATCACTATCGCATTCCTTGAACAATCGGCTTCAAGCCGTTGAAGAAAAATTCCACCGCAATCGCCATCACGATCAAGCCCATCACACGCAAGAGCACCTTGTTGCCGCTGTGTCCGAGCGCGTGCATCACTTGACGCGCGCCGATCAGAAAAAGAAAGGTGATCGCCAAGACCGCCGTGATCGCAAGCATCAGCGCGATCTCTTTTTCGATCAGCCCGGTCGTTTCGTTCATCAACACGATCACCGTCGTGATCGCGCCCGGTCCGGCGATCAACGGAATGCCAATCGGCGTGATCGCGATGTCCTCGATGTACTCTGTCACCGATTCTTCGTCCGATTTCGTGCGCGTCAAACGCGCTTCCAGCATCTCGTAGCCCAAAATGAAAAAGATGATCCCGCCGACGACGCGCAGACTGTTGACCGAGATGCCGAAGAAATCGAAGAGAAAGCGTCCGGTCAGCGCAAAGAGGATCAACACGATCCACGCGGTCAGCGCGGCGCGCAGCGCGACGCGATTCGCGGTGCGATAACTTGTTGGTCATCGAAGCGTAGACCGGCAGCGCGCCGAACGGATCGATGATCGTGAAGAGCGAAACGAAACAGAGCAAGCCGAATTGCCAGGGAAGTGTCGTCATAGCCAGCGCGATTATAGCCGCCTCTTGGCAATTTGACAAGATTATGCTATACTCGCGGCGTAATGAACTCCAAGCACTTGCTGGTTTTACTGCCGCTCGCGGCAGGCGTGGCGATTCTTGGGTTGGGGGTTGCGGCACTTCCTTTCGCGCAACCCGCCGTGGTCAATATCGCCGGCGCGTTTCTGCCTTCGCCGACGCCGACCGCTACGGAGACGGCGACGCCAACGTTCACACCCACGCCAACCGAAACACCAACGCCCACGCCCACTTTCACGCCAACCTTTATGCCCACGCCCACGCCCACGCGCCCGCTGACGCCGATGCTCACGCGCAATCCGGCTCAGCGCGTCTATCGCATTCCGATTTTGATGTACCACTACATCAGCGTCCCGCCGCCGGATGCGGACAAGTACCGGCTCGATCTCTCGGTCACGCCCGCCAATTTCGACGCGCAGATGGATTACCTCGCGTCGGAGGGCTATCACCCCGTTCGACTTTCCGACATCGCAGAATTTTTGCGGAACGGCAAACCGTTGCCGATCAATCCGATCGTCCTTACCTTCGACGACGGTTATACCGATATGCACCAAAACGTTCTGCCGATCTTGAAAAAATACAAATTTCCCGCGACCTTTTTCATCATTACACAAGTCGTGGACGATCGGAAACCCGGGTATATGACCTGGAATCAGATCGAAGACCTGGCGATTGAGGGAATGGAGATCGGCTCGCACAGTATGACGCATCCCGATCTCAAGGACAAGCCGCGCGCGTTTCAATCCGGCGAAATCGTCGGATCGAAATTGGTGATCGAATCGCGCATCGGCACGCCGATCAAATCGTTTTCGTTTCCAGCGGGCAAGTATGACGCGACGACGCTTCAGGTGTTGCGCGCGGCGGGGTATTTGACAGCGGTGACCACCGATCCGCAAGGCGCGAAGCAATCGGCGGACGAGATTTTCGAGTTGCAACGGATTCGCATTCGCGGCAGTCATTCCATCAACGATTTTGCGTACTGGCTCAAGTATTTTACGACGAATGGAAAATAGCGAAAGGCAGTGACGGAATTCCGTCACTGCCTTTTGATGTACTCCCCGCGAACTAATTCCACCGCTTTGATCTGCAAATGGATCGTCGCGCCGATAGCGAACGCGCGATCCGTTTCGACGATCAAACGCGCGCCGCGCTCTGTCGCCGCGCTGACGCGATATTTTCCCGCGCGAAAGGTGCACGCGTCCACACGCGCCGCGATCCCAGATTCACCGACGCGCACGCGCTCGGGACGAATCAGCGCGCTTGTCATTGCGAGCCGCGAAGCGGCGAAGCAATCCCCTAATCGCAAGTCGGAGATTGCTTCGTCGCCAAAATCACTCCTCGCAATGACAAATGTCCCCAACTCCGTCTCCACTGCGCCATCCGCGCGAACGCGCGCCGCGAACAAATTTGTCAAACCGAGAAAGCGCGCGACGAATGTATCGGCGGGCGCGCGGTAGATTTCCTCCGGCGTTCCGATTTGCGCGATTTGCCCCGCGTGCAGAATCGCGACGCGATCCGCGATCGCGAACGCTTCGTCCTGATCGTGCGTGACGTACAGCGCGGTCATTCCGATCCGCTTTAGAATCGCGCGCACTTCCGCGACGAGTTGTTCGCGCAACAGCCGATCCAGCGCGCCGAGCGGCTCGTCGAACATTAGCAACTTGGGTTGCGGCGCGAGCGCGCGCGCCAGCGCGACGCGCTGCTGTTCCCCGCCCGACAAGTTGTTGACATCGCGTTCCGCGAATCCCGCCAGCCCGACGAGTTCAAGTGTTGCGTTGACGCGCGCGCGTATCGCATCGCGCGAGACGCGCGCAGCGTGCATCTGCAAACCAAACGCGACGTTCTCGAAAACGTTCCGATGCGGAAAGAGCGCGAGGTCTTGGAACATCATTCCAATGCCGCGCTGATGCGTCGGCACCTCCCGCAGATTCCGTCCATCGAAAATGATCTCGCCGCGTTCCGGCTGCTCCAAGCCCGCGACGATCCGCAACAGCGTCGTCTTGCCGCCGCCGCTGGGTCCGAGCAAGGAAACGATCTCGCCCGCGTCAATCGTCAACGAAATGGCGCGCAACAAGGGCGCGTGGTCGTAGGTTTTGGTGATGTCGGTGAGTGTTAGCATAGAGTTCAAGGTTCAAAGTTTGAGGTTCGAGGTTCAATGTTCAACTTTGAACCTCGACCTTTGAACTTCCAATCAGAATTCCGATTCCCCCACGCGCAACCGTTCCAGCGCAAGAATCCCCGCCGCGCTGACGAGCATCAAGATCGTCGCGAGCGCGAGCGCCTGTCCAAAGTTGATCAACCCAGGTTGTCCCAGGAAACGATAAATCGCGAGCGGAATCGTCGGCAGATCGGGACGCGCAACGAGCATCGTCGCGCCGAACTCGCCCATCGAAACGGTGAACGCGAAGATCGCGCCGACAATCACCGCGCGCGTGATGATCGGCAGATCGATTTCGCGCCAGACGCGCGCGGGCGACGCGCCGAGCACTTGCGCGGCTTCACGCAATCGCGGCGCGATGCTTCGCAGAATCGGCACAATCGCGCGTACGACGAACGGAAATGCTACGAGCGTATGCGCGACGATGACGAGCGCGATACTCGCGCGCAACGCGCTCAGCGCGATCAGAAAGCCGAAACCGAGCGTGACCGCCGACGTGCCGAGCGGAAGCATATAGATCGCGTCCAAAAATCGAAGGGCAGACCGATGACCGATGACCGATGACCGTCGGCGGTCGGCGGTCGGCGGTCGGGGATCAATCGAGTATGCGGCGATCAGCCCAAGCGCGACTGCCAGCACAACCGTCGCGCTGGCGAAGAAAAGCGAATTCCGCACCGCGTCAATTGGCGGAACGAACATAATCGAATCGCGGCGGTTGATGAAAAGTTCGACATAGTACCCCAAGCCATCTTCGAACGACGCGACAACAATCGAAATGAGCGGCGTCGTCAAGAACGCGATCATCAGCGCGAGGTACAGTCCGACGAGAAATTTTTCGCGCGCGCCGCGTAATTTTTGCCGGACGCTGTGTTGCGGGCGCAGGCGCAGTGGTTGCGCGAGCCGCGCTTGCAAACGCGTGTAGACGAGCGTCAGCGCGAAGGTGCAGACCAGTTGTGTGAGCGACAGCGCGGCGGCAAGCGGCAGGTTGAACAAGTTGACCGTTTGCCGATAAATTTCGACTTCGAGCGTCGCCAGACGCGCGCCGCCCAGAACCAGCACGACGCCGAACGACGTGAAATTGAAAATGAAAATGAGGAGTGCGGCGGCGACGATTGCCGGCGCGAGGAGCGGGAGCGTGACGCGCCAAAACACGCGCGCGCGATTCGCGCCCAGCACGCGCGCCGCGTCTTCGATCTGCGGATCGAGATTCGCCCAGAATCCGCCGACGACGCGCAAAACGATTGTGAAATTGTAAAACGTGTGCGCGAGCAAGATAATCGCGAGCGTGTTCAGAATTTGGACCGGCGGCTGGTCGAGTTGGAACAGTTGCATCAACGCAAGATTGACACTCCCGCGCGGACCGAAGAGCGCGCTGAACGCGGTGGCGACGACAATCGTCGGCATCAGAAACGGGATCGTCGTCAGCGCGCGCAAAATCTTCGCGCCGCGGATTTCGTACCGCGCGAAAATAAACGCGGCGGGCAGCGCGGCGATGAGCGTCAGCAAGGTTGACAGCGCGGCTTGCCAGATCGTAAAAACCAGAACGCGCGCGTAATAATCGTCCGTGAAAATTTCCAGCGCGGCGCGCGCATCGCCCAGCGCGAAACTCGTTTGCAAAATCGCGGCGAGCGGGTAAAAGTAGGACGCGGCGAGGAAGGCAATTGGCAACGTGAGGATGAGGCGTTTCATCGGTGAATCGTTCTATCGAACTACCGTAACACAATTTCCGTCCACGCCTTGATCCACGCGTCGCGCTGCGCGTCAATGTCAGCGGCGGAAACGATTGCAGGTTTTTTCGCAGTCTCGGCGAATTTGTAGAACGCGGGCAGTTTCGCGTCGGGCATTACGGGAAAGACAAACATTTGCGCGGGAATGTCGTCCTGGAATTTTGGCGCGAGCATAAAATCTACAAACTTGCGCGCGAGGTCGGAATTCTTTGCGCCCTTGAGTACGCCGATAAATTCGATTTGGCGAAAACACGCGCCATCGCCCAAAACATTGCCGGTCGGCGGCTCGGTGAGTTTGCCGCCGGAGAAAAATACTTCGGCGGCGGGGCTCGTCGCGTAACTGACGACGATGGGACGATCGCCGCCCTTGCCGCCCCACGACGATTTGGCGTAGTACGCGTCGCTCCAACCTTCGGTGATCAGCACATCATTCGCGCGCAACGCTTTCCAAAAATCGAGGTACTTGTCTTTGCCGAAATGTCCAACCGTCGCCAGCAAGAACGCGAGCCCCGGCGATGAGGTCGCGGGATTTTGAACGACGGTCAAACTTTTGTACGCGGGCTTGATCAGATCGTCGAGCGTTTGCGGCGGCGCGAGATTTTTCTTTTGGAAATACGCGCGATCATAGTTGAGGCAGACATCGCCGTAATCAATCGGCGTCGCGCGAAAATCCGCATCCAGAACGAACTCGGCGGGGAGATTGCTCGCGCGCGCGGGTTTGTACGCGTCGAAAAGATTTTCTTTGAGCGCGCGCGACAAGAACGTGTTGTCCACGCCGTAGAACGCGTCGGCGAGCGGATTGTTCTTGGCGAGGATCGCTTTGTTGAGCGATGCGCCCGCGTCGCCCGACTTTAGGAATTTGATCTTCGCGTTGTTCGCGTTCTCAAATTCCTTGATCACGCTTTCGCTCGCGGCAAACGAATCGTGCGTCATCACGACGAGTTCGCGCGTGACCTCTTCCCTGCTTCTCTCTCCGGATAGGAGAGGGGTTGGGGAAGAGGTCAGCGCGGACGCGCACGCAACGCTAGTGATTAGCACGAACACAAGTGAGATGAATTTGAACATCCGAACCTCCTCTGTGCATTGACCGCTGACGGCTGACCGCCGACCACTGTCAATCTTGCCGTCTGCGGTCGGTGGTCAGCGGTCGCAAAAAAATCCGCCCCCTGATCTGGGAGCGGTCGCAAAATTTTTGATCGTCCCTGCGCTGGCATTATCCAGATCAGGTTCAGTGGGTCGGCGAAGTGTTGTTCGCCCTCTCAGCCCGACAGACTCGAGCTCCCCAAGCGTTATTCGATTTTGTGACGCAAGTGTAACACGATTCGGCGCGCGCGTCAAATAATAGCAAATGGCGAATAGCGAATGGCAATATGTTACAAGCCATACGCGATTTGCCATCAGCCATTCGCCAAATGTACGATCAACAACAGCCCGCGCGCGAACGTCACCTCGGCGCGCTCTGCGATCATCTCGTTGCTGACGCCGCGCGTCGCGCCGAGATCAAGCGTTTCGTTTTGCAACGGATAACGCAAGCCGCGCGTGATGATGCCTTCGACGCGTGCGGTGAGCGGGATGAGCGAGACGGTGTCGCCGATCTGCCCGCGAATCGTCGCGCGCTCTGTGACGAGCCACGCGTCGCAATTCGCGCCGGCGATTCGTGCAACGACGCGCGCACGCGCGAGCTTGATCAGCAAAAAGACATTCGCCAACAGTTGATCCAAGCGTCCGCCGAGCGCGCCGAGAAGCGTGATTTCCGTTGCGCCGCGCGCCATCGCCAGCGCGAGCGCGAGTTCGAGATCGGTTTCGTCTTTCGCGCGCGGATGCTGAATCGTTTCGACGCGTGCGTTCGCGCACCACGCGCGCGTTGCGTCGTCGAGCGAATCGAGATCGCCGATCAGAACATCGGGCGCGCGCGCGAGATGTTGTCGCGCGTTGACTGCGCCGCCGTCCGCCGCGATCCGCAAATCGGCAGTGCGCCAGAGTTCGCGCAGGCGCGGGTGATCTTCCAGGTCGCCGTTGGCGACGATGACGATGTTCATCGCGCCGAGTCTAGCACGATTTTGCAATCGGCGCAATGTGTGATAAAATGACGCCGCGTTGGGAGATGGTGCAATGGTAGCACGACTGACTCTGGATCAGTTAATCAAGGTTCGAATCCTTGTCTCCCAGTTTCTCCGCTCCGGCGCTGGAGCGGATTCTTTTTTGCGCGAATCGCCCGCGCGCGATATAATTGCCGCAGATTTCCAAGGAGACGATCAGCGTGCGTTCCAAAATGCTCTTGACGTATAACCTCGTTCCGGCGGCGCAGGACGAGTATATGCAATTTATGATGAACGTTTTCGTGCCGATGTTGCAACGCCTGGGTCTGGAAAACGTCGGCGTGTGGCATACCGCCTACGGCGATTATCCGACGCGCCTGCTCGCGTTCGTCGCCGAAGACGCGGCGATGCGCGCCGCGTTGGCGGACACGCGCTGGCAAACGGTGGAGGCGCGGCTCAAGCAGTACGTGACCGACTATACCTGCCGCATCGTGCCGAACGAACCAGGTTTTCAGTTTTGAAAACGACCTTCCAGAGATTGAGGTTCTGGAAGGTCGCTGTTTAACGTTGGACGAATGTTCCGTTTTGCAGATCGCGCAGGGCTTGTTCGATTTCCGCGCGCGTATTCATCACGAACGGACCATAGCGCGCGATCGGCTCGCGCAGGGGTTTGCCCGAAATCAGCAGAAAGCGCAGCGGCGCTGCGGCAGCGGTCGCCGTAACGTAATCGCCCTCTCCCCACACGATGAGGTGCGGCGCCAGGACGGTTCGGGCGGTGTCGTCAAATTTGCCTTGACCTGCAAACACGTACGCGAACGCGGTGTGCCCGCGCGGAATCGGATGCGTGAACGTGGTCTGCGCGGGCAGTGATACATCGAGATATGTTGGATCGGCGTAGATTTCGGTGACGGCGCCGGTTACATTTTCGGCTTTGCCGGCGATGACGCGAATTACACTGCCATCCGCGCGCGTGAGTGCCGGAATCTCGTTCGCCAGGATTTGTTGATAACGTGGCGCAGTCATTTTCAGTTTCGTGGGCAAATTGACCCACAACTGAAACCCTTCCATCTTGCCGTCGTGCGGCTGGGGCATTTCTTCGTGCATAATGCCGCGCCCTGCGGTCATCCATTGTACTTCGCCCGCAGAAATGCTCCCGGCATTCCCCAGCGTGTCGCGATGCCGCACGATGCCCGCCAGCATATAGGTCACGGTTTCGATCCCGCGATGCGGATGCAACGGAAAGCCCGCGAGGTACTCCGCCGGATCGTCCGAGCCAAAATGATCGAACAGCAAAAACGGATCCAGGTAATCGAGCGTTCGTGTCGCGATGCTACGCCGGAGCAAAACGCCCGCGCCTTCGGTGACGCGTTGCGGCTCGATCAGACGGACGATCGCGCGCGGGGAGTGGTTCGCTTGGTTCATCTTCGGATTCGATCCGGTCGGGCAACCCCGCCCGATCCGTGGCGCTATGTCATCTTGACGACGATATCGCTGAGAATGTTCGCCGCCTCGTCGCCGCGATCCGCCGCGTTGGACAAGTGCCGATAAATCTCACGCATTTTGAGAATTTCCACAATGTCTTCGACCGTCTTGGGTTCTTGGAACAAATCCCCAATCGCGGCGCGATAAATGCTTTCCGCGCGATTCTCCAGCGCTTTGGCGCGGTTCGCGTGATCGAGCGCGACTTGCGGATGCGCTTTCAACTGAATCACGCCGAGATACAACTCGTCGGCGGCTTCGCGCAGAATCGAGACGAGACGTTGCAAGTACGTGTTCGGCTTGATGCCGAGCGTGACCATTTCGTCCAGTGTGGTGTAGCCATAGTCCAGCACATCGTCAATCGTGCGCGAGAGCGCGAACAAATCCTCGCGATCGATCGGCGTGACGAACGTGCGGTTGAGATCGTCAATCAAAACGTGGCGCAGTTCGTCCGCTTCTTTTTCGATGGTTTGGACGCGCTTGGCTTGCGCTTCGTCGCCGTCTTTGATATACGCTTCGAGCGCTTCAAGCCCTTCGCGCGTTTTCAATGCTTGTTCGCCGATCGCTTTGATAAAATCTTTTTCGCGGGAACGGAAGGGATTCGGAAAGTCCATATCGGCAATCTCCAGAGTGAGAATGTGAATTCGCCAACCATTGTATCCCAACGAACGAAAAATGCAAACTAGGACGGCGGCGTTTTTTCATCCGGCGGCGCGCCGATGGTTTGCAAAAAAACCTGGACGATGCGCGGATCGAAGCGTTTGCCGGATTGTGCGCGCAGATACGCGCGCGCCTTTGCGCGCGCGTCTGCATCCGAGTCGCGGGAGCGCAGCAGGGAAGTATCCCACGCTTCGGCAACCGCGAAGATGCGCGCCGCGAGCGGAATCTGCTCCCCCACCAGTCCACGCGGAAACCCGCTGCCGTCCCAGTATTCGTGATGACAGTACGGAATGTCGATCAACGGGCGCAAGGATGCGCTGGCAGACAAAATCTCGTATGCCTTTTGCGGATGCTGGCGGACGATGGCATGCTCTTCCGGACTGAGCGCGTCGCGCTTGTGCCAGATCGCGTCCGGGATGTACAATTTGCCGACGTTGTGCAAGAGCGCGCCATAGCGCATCGGGCGCAACTCCGCTTCGGCGACGCCGAGCGCGCGCGCCAGTTCGAGCGTCAATTCCGCCGTCCGTTTGGCGTGTCCGATCGTTGACGGATCGTGCAATTCAATTGTGCGCGACCAGCCCTCGATGATCGCTTCATACGCCAGTGAGAGTTCCAGCGTCGAGCGCTGCAGATTGCTGAACAGTTCGGCGTTGTCCAGCGCGAGCGCGGCTTGCGCGCCCAGGGTTTCCAGCAGTTCCAGCCACTCGGGAGTTGGCTCGAAGGGCGCGCGAAAGAAAACTTCCAATACGCCTTTGAGTTGACCTTTGGCGAGCAAGGGCGTGCAGGCGCGGCTGACGAATTGTTCTTCCGCGATCAAAAATCGTCGTTCCACCTTGTGCGGATGCGCTGGCAAATCCGATTCGCTGCTCAGTACGCGTTCCAGCGCGGCGCGTCCGGCAAAGCCCTTGCCCAAGCGCAATGGGGTCTGCTCGATGGCTTTGGAGCGAAAGCCCCGTCCCGCCAGAAAAGTGAGCAGTTGCGCCGCTGGATTGTACTGCAACAGCGCCACCGCGTCTGCCCCCAATTGGGTGGCGATTTGCGGGACCAAGACTCTTAACGTCACATTCAGATCGAGACTGGCGGCGATCGTCATATCAATCGTGTGCAATGCTTGAACCTGACGCAGACGTTGCTCCGTTTGCTCGCGCAGTTTCGCGCGCCTGATCGCACTGGCGGCTTGATCGCCGATACTGCGCGCGCGGTCGAGCATTTCCGTGGTGAAGGGCTGTCGTTCCGGTTCGCGCATTTCGCCCAGCATCAGCACGCCCAGCGAATGTCCGCCCGCGCAGAGAGGCACGCAACACATCGTCTTCGCCAAATCGAGCAGGCAAAATGCGCGCTCGATGGGGTTGGCGGATGCCGTGGCGGCGTTCAGCAGTATGAGCTGATTGTGCTTCAGCGCGTTCTGGCAAGCGGGCAAATCGGCTAGCGCGACCCGGTTGCCCACTTGAAGATCGTGATCGAGGATGCGGACGGGATGCGCGGCGTGAACGACCAGCGCGTCCCCTTGGAGCAGCGCGAGGCGCGCAAATGTGATCGGCAAGGTGGTGATCGTGTGCTGAACGACGAGATTGCAAATCGCGTCGAGGGTATCCGTGTTTGCCAGCGCGCGGGAGAGATCGTACAGCGCGGCAAGTTCGGCGCGGCGATTCCGCTCGGCTTGAAATAGGTTCGCCCGCTCGAGCGCGACGGCAACCTGATTGGCAAACAGCGCGACCAGGCGTTGATCGGTTGGGGAGAAGGCATCTGTGCGTGTGCTCGTGACGGCGAGCACGCCAAAGAGATGTTGCTCGCGTTCGACGGGCACCCAGAGCGCGGAATGGAGCGCCGGATCGATTGGAATCCAGCGCGGGTCAGCCGACGTGTCGGGCAAGTAGAGGGGCGTTCGTTCCGCCGCGACCAAGCCGACCAAGCCGCGCGGTTCGCCGGCGGCGAACTGGAGCGTGCGGAGAGTCGGGAAGAGACGCTCGGCATAACCGCCGCCGCTTTCGAACGTGAGCGTGCGCGTAGCCGAATCATAGCGAAAGAAATCGGCGCGTTCGGCGTGGACGCTCGTACTCGTGATGTCAAGCAAGTATTCGACGATCTGGCGCGGCTCGATCGTGCGGTTGAGTGTGAGCGCGGCGTCGTACAACAACGCGAGTTGTTGGGCGCGTTGCTGGGTCTGTTGAAGCAGGCGCGTATTGTAGACCGCGCTGGCGGCTTGCGCGGCGAAAAGACCGAGCAGGCGCGCGTCGGCGTCCGTGAATTTGCGCGTCGAGTCGCCGATTTCACTAAGGTCCAGCACGCCGATCAATTCACCGCCGAAGATCATCGGCACGTCGAGCGAGGCGCGAAAAGGAACGCCCTCGACTTTGGGCGAACGATGTTCCCAAGTGATGTAATCGTCCACGATCAGGGGTTGACGCGTCTGCGCGACGCGTCCTGCCATCCCTTCGCCCAGATCCAAGCGCAAGGGCGGTATATGCGGAAAGTTCTGTTCCAAGACGAGTTCCACTTGATTGCGGGCGGCGTCGTACAGAAAAATCGCGCCGCTGGACGCGTGGAGGAGCGCGGTGGCGTGGGCGATGATCGTTTTGAGCAAGGTGGAGAGATCGGTTTGGCTGGCAAGGTCTTGCGCGACTTGGTACAATGCCGCCGATTCGTTCGCGCGTCGCTGGGTCTCGGCAAACAAGCGAGCGTTTTCGACGGCAATGGCGGCTTGATCGGCGAATAGACTGGCGAGCCGAATGTCTTCTGCCGCGTACGGTCCGGTCTTTTGATCGTCGGTAACATTGAGCACGCCGATCACGCGGCTGCCGGATTTGAGCGGGACACCCAACACGCGGCGAAACGGGCTATCGGCGTAGATGGCGGCGCGTCCTGCCCATTCACGGTAATCGTCAATGGTCAGTGGTTGTCCGGTCTGTGCGATGCGCCCCGATAATCCTTCGCCCAGACGCAAGGTGACACCGGCATAATTGCTGGGCAAGTTGTGACTGACGACGAGTTTCAAAGTTTCGTTGTATCTTCTCAATAACTTGGGGTAATCTTTTCGCAATAGTCAATCCTACTTAATTGGGATAGACAAGTTGCTCACATCCGCTTATACTTGAGCCATGTTGGAAGACTTG
>VGOB01000109.1 GCA_016865935.1 Chloroflexota bacterium
AAAATTTGTTGCGCGAGCGAAGCTCGCTCCGTCGCATACGGGGTGCCGAATTTAGATTGCCAGCCAGCCCAGGTGCTTCATGAATTGAGTAATGACCGGGATTTCAAAATATGCTGGCTTGGCGTACGCGATGATCGTGTAATAGATTACGGGAATCCACACCAAAAAGACAAGCGGGAACATGCAGATCCCAATTCCGACAAACGAAAGCGGGATAGCGCAGATGCACACCACCAGACTGTAGAGAATTAATGCCACACAAAGTCCCAGCGCATTCATGGCGTGGTACTTTTGATACGGGCGAACTTTCATCGTGTCCACGAGCAGAATAATGACCGGAACGATGGGCGTAAAAAAGTACGCGAGCGCAGCCAGTAGTTTATCGTTGTCGGTAATGTCACCGGGAGCGGACGCGACGGGTGGAAGTTGGGACATAAGGGTAGACTCCTTTCTGCAGAGTTGAGAGATGCTTGGTGGATGTACCGGTTGTGTTGAGCCAGGAGTTTCCACCGAGCTCCTGGCTCAATAAAGCCGATTGAAGCTAGGTCGATGAAGGAGCCATCGACGCAGCAGTTCCGCGCGCAAAGTTTCCGAAGAGATAAGCCGCCACAAGCGTTGCCCAAAAGTTCGTAAACAAAGCGCCAATCCCGCAAGCGATGCTGCCGATAATGCCGGCAATGATCGAGGCGATGACAAAAACAATTACCGCCATGACGTAACCACCGGTATTCGACTGAATCAATTGCAGCGCCGGACCAAACTGAAAGAAAACGCCGAACTGATCGGTAAGCGCATAACGCGTATAAAGCGCGGGGAAGAGCAAAAGCATGGCAATTCCGTAGAGAACAAGCAAACAGGCAACGCAAAAGACAAGAATCATTGCCACGCCGCCCAATCCAGCCGCGCTTTTGCTGTCGGAAGCGGCTAGAGGACCAGCGAGGGGAACCCACATACAACACGCGAGTACCATTATGGGAATCGAATACACAAACCCGGCAACCGCAGCCATCAGCCCTTTCATGAAATAGTCGCTAAAATTATCCCATTCGGGCAAAGGTAACTCGCGCCCTTCATACGCACGCTTGGTCTCTTCCAACGCATAACCCATTGCGATGAAGTTGACGATCGGAACAATGTTGATAATGCCTCCGATTAGAATTTTCTTGATCCAATTCGGATCCTCAAAGACGTACGTAAACGACTTGCCGATGTCCATAGATTCCTCCTGTGGAATGAATTTGTAATTTCAAGCTGATTATAACACGGGTTGGGAAATGATGCAATAGGGGTTGATAAATTTCACGAACGGGCGTATAATCAAAATGCCCTTATGGAGCATCTCTAATGCCAACCGTCAGCGAGTTCTACGGAATCCACATCATCATGCGTTACAACGAAAAACACGGTCCGCATTTTCACGCCGAGTATGCGGGTGAGAAAGCGCAGATTTCGATTCTCAACGGGCAAATGCTGAGCGGTAAATTGCGTGGGCGTGCGTATCGGCTCATCCTCGAATGGATCGCGCTGCATCGCGACGAATTGATGGAAAACTGGGAACGTGCGCGTCGGCATGAGGAACTCAAGTGGATTGAAGGTCTGGAATGAGTCAAGAAGGAAGGGAGCCGTATGGAGAATATGATTATCAGTCGGTACCCCGACACAATAGACGTGCGCGCGGTTGAGCCGCTCACACATTTTTTCGCGCGCGTGACTTTTTCGGATGGTTCGCAACGCGTCATCAACCTCGAACCATATCTTGAAGGACCCATCTTCGCGCCGATTCGCAACAATCCTGAGATGTTCCGCCGCATCTTTGTCGATCACGGCGCAGTGGCGTGGCCCAATGGCGCGGACATTGATACAGACACACTTTACTATGATGGTCCCCCGCCGTGGGCGGAAACCACGCGTGCCCGCGCAAACCCGAAGGGTCTCTGAGACCTTTCGGGTTTTGTTTTTTCCTGAACATCAGTTACAATGCCCCGCGATGATTACGCTCCCAGAAATTCTCCACGCGCGCAACACGATTGCCCCATTCATTTTCCGCACGCCCTTGCGCGCGTCGTTTTTGTTGAGCGCACGCGTCGGCGCGTCCGTCTATCTCAAACTCGAAAACTGGCAGATCACCGGATCGTTCAAACTGCGCGGCGCGCTCAATCGCCTCGCGCAAATGACGGACGACGAACGCGCGCGCGGCATCGTCACCGCGAGTGCAGGTAACCACGCGCTCGGCGTGGGGTACGCGGCGCGCGCGCTGAATGTTGCGTCTTCGACGACGATCTTCGTCCCGCGCACCGCGCCGCGCACGAAACTCGCCAAGCTGCGCGAGTTCCCCGTCACAGTGCAACAAGTCGGCGAGACGTACGACGACGCGCACCGCGCGGCGGATGCGTTCGCGCGCGAAAATGGCGCGACGTTCATTCACGCGTACGACGATCCGCGCACCGTCGCGGGACAAGGCACCATCGGCCTGGAAATTTTGGACGATTTGCCGAACGTGGACGCGATCCTCGTGCCGGTCGGCGGCGGCGGGATGATTACGGGGATCGCGATTGCCGCAAAAACGATCGCGCCGCAAACGCGCATCGTCGGCGTCCAAACCGACGCGTCGCCCGCGCTGCGCGATTCGCTGCGCGATGACAAATGCTACGAAGAGTACGCGCATAGTCCGACAATTTGCGAAGGACTTGCGGGCGGCATCGGCAAAATGGTGTTCGACGCGGCAAAACAAAAACTGATTGACGACGTGGTGATCGTCGCGGAAGAGGACGTGCGCGGCGCGATCCGCGCGCTTGCAGAAACGGAGCAACTCATCGTCGAAGGATCGGGCGCGGTCGGCGTTGCCGCGCTGCTCACGCGCGCGATTGACTTGCGCGGCAAGCGCGTCGCGGTGGTGTTGAGTGGAGGCAATATTGATTTGGGGTTGTTTTCGGAAATTCTGAAAAGCGAAAAGTAAAATGTCCAAGACCCCGCCTGAAGTCATTGTCGCAACTATCGCGTTCATCATTTTCTGGCTGTTCTTTGTCGCGATGATTTGGCTTGTCGGACAGCGTTGGGAACGCTTGCGCGCGTTTCGGGCGCGCATGATCGCGCAATGGCGCCCCGCGCTCGCGCTCACCGCGATTTATCTCGTAAGCAACATCCTGGCAGGGCGCAGCCCCGTCAACCCGTACGCGCTCGCGATCTTCTGCCAGGTATTGATCGGACTTGCGCTGGCGCGGGGCATCGCGGCATACGAACCGCTGACAGTGGCGCGATCGCTTTGGCAGCGCGAGCGCATCGCGCGCCATCTCGCGCTGTTCGTCGTGATCGGTGTGATCGCGGGCATCATCGGATTGTTGATCGGCAGTGTCGGTATGGGCATTGCGCGGAGCATCTTTCACGAAGTGAATCGCACGCGCGAGGCGGCGCAGGCGTTTTCGGTTGACAAGGCGCAGGCGTTCTTCCTTTTCCTATCGGGCGCGGGCATCGCCGAAGAAACGACTTATCGGTTGGTCGCGTTGTCATTCGTGTGGGCGCTCACGGGACGGCGTTGGCTGGCGATTCTTGTTTCGGCGCTTGTGTTCGCCGCGTATCACCTCACGCCGTTGGATGGGATGTATCTCACGTTCCTGAAATTTCCGATTTCGCAATTTCTGGCGACGACGCTCATTGGAATTGTGTGGGGCTATGTATTCGTCAAACGCGGCTATGAAACTGCGGTGTTGAGCCATACATTGAGTAATTGGATCGCGGTCTTGCTCTTTATGTGATTTGTTCAACATGCCCTCACGCGCGTCCAGTCCCTATCTCGTTCTTTGCATCGGCATTCTCGCCGTCTCGTCCGCCGCGATTCTGATTACGTTCGCGCGCGTGGAAGGCGTGCCTGCCGTTTCGATTGCTGCGCTGCGGCTGACGTTCGCGTCCGTCGCGCTTGCGCCGTTCGCGTGGACGCGCGCGCGCGGCGAGTGGAAAAAACTCGCGCCGCGCGATTTCGCGCTCGCGCTCGTATCGGGCGTTTGTCTCGCGTTGCACTTTGCGTTCTGGATCAGTTCACTCGATTATACGTCGGTGATGAGTTCGGTCGTCTTCGTCAGCACGAACCCGCTGTTCGTCGGACTCGCGTCGGTGCTGCTGTTGCGCGAATCATTGCGGCGCGGCACGGTGATCGGCATCGTCATCGCGGGCATCGGCGGCGCGCTGATCGCGCTGAGCGATTTACAGCAGGCGGGCGCGGAATCGTTGCAAGGGAATTTGCTCGCGCTCGCGGGCGCAGTCGCGGTGTCGGGCTATTTGCTGATCGGACGACGGCTGCGGAAACAATTATCGCTGCTTGCGTACATCGGCTTGGTGTACACGACTGCCGCGCTCGTATTGCTGGCGATGGCAATCGCGCTGGGCGCGAATTTGCTTGGCTATACCCCCCTGGGGTATCTCTTGGTCGCACTGCTCGCGGCGGGGCCGCAACTGATCGGACACACGTCGTACAACTGGGCGCTCAAGTACGTCTCGGCAACCTTCGTCACCGTCACGTTGCTCGCCGAGCCCATCGGCGCGACGCTGCTCGCGATCCCGATTCTCGCGCAAGTTCCCTCGCCGATCAAGTTGATCGGCGGCGCGCTGATTTTGGTGGGAGTTTATTTTGCAGCGCGGGAGGAAACGCGCTGAGGGGGAGCGCGGGAGAATGGGAGAGAGGGAGAACGTTTTCTCCCGCGCTCCCTCTCTCCCCGTCTCCCCCTCGATAACTGGAAATGATCAAATACATTCTTTTCGATCTCGACGACACACTCTACCCAACCTCCGCCGGAATGATGCAAGAGATCAGTGAGCGGATGAGCGCGTGGATGATTACGCGGCTCGGCGTGCCCGCCGACGACGTGGATCGGCAGCGGCAAGATTATTGGACGCGCTACGGCACGACGCTGCGCGGGTTGTACATCGAACGACAAATCGATCCACAAGACTTTTTGAATTTCGTCCACGACATTCGCATCGAAAAATATCTTCAAGCCGACGCGCGCTTGGATGCGCTGCTCGCGCGCTTGCCGCAGACGAAAGTCATTTTCACGAACGCGCCCGCCGAGTACGCGCGGCGCGTCTTGCGCGTCGTCGGCGTCGAAAAACATTTCGCCGAGATTTTCGACATCAATTTTATCGCGTATCAAAGCAAGCCGACGCAATCGGCGTACGATCAAGTCATCGCCGCGCTGCCGGTGCGCGCGGAGGAATGTTTGTTCATTGACGATACCGCGCGCAATCTCGCGCCGGCGAGAAAACTGGGAATGAAAACGGTGTGGCTCGACGGCGGAAACAATCGGCACGGTTCGGATGGAAAAGCCAGCGCGGATTTCATCATCCAAACGATCTACGAGGTGGAGAAATGTTTTACTGAGTGAGGAATTGGTTCACCCCAATCGCGACGCGACATCGCGCGTGGTGGTTCATCGCCGCATTGTACGGCGTCGAACTGCTGGACGAACTGATTTACGGTTTGCAAGGCGCGATCCTGCCGTACCTCAAAACCGATCTCGCGCTGAACTATACCGAAATCGGTTTGCTGTTGACGATCCCAGGTCTGTGCGGCATCGTCGGTGAGCCATTCATCGGTTTGCTCGCGGACACGCGCCACCGGCGCGCGCTCGTCATCGGCGGCATCGTCGCGACGGCAATCGGTTTGTGGTTGGTCGGCGCGGGGCACTCGTTCTGGATCATCCTGTTCGCGTTTTGCATTTTGTACGTCGCGAGCGGCGCGTACGTGAATCTCGCGCAAGCCACGCTGATTGATCGCGATCCCGCGCGCGCAGAACAAACGATGGCGCGCTGGACGCTCCTGGGTTCGCTTGGCGTGACGATTGCGCCGCTGATCGTCACCGCGCTTTTCTATCTTGGCTACGGCTGGCGCGGCTTGTACCTATCGCTTGCGGGCGTCGCGGGAATTTACACCGCGCTGTTGCTGCGTCAGCGTTTCGATTCACACGCGGGCGCGGAGAAACGCGCGTCGCCGCGCCAAATGTTTTCTGATTTGCTCGCCGCGCTCCGCAACCGCGAATTGTTGCGCTGGGTCATCGTCACCGAACTCGCGGACTTGATGCTCGACAAATTGCTCGAAGTGACCGGGCTGTACTTTCACGATGTCGTCGGCGTGGACTTGGGCGCGGCAAGCGGCGCGGTCGCGATCTTTACGATCGCGGGACTGCTCGGCAGCGCGCTGCTTGTGCCCGCGCTCGAAAAAGTGGATGGCTTGCGCGTCTTGCGCGTCAGCGCGATCATCGTCCTCGCGGCGTACGTCGCGCTGTTGCTTGCGCCGAATGTGTGGCTCAAGTACGCGCTGATCGCGCTCGTCAGTTTCTCGACATCGGGCTGGTATCCGATTTTGCGCGGCAGAACGTACGCGGTTTTACCAGGGCAATCGGGAATGATCGTCGCGGTCACGTCGCTGGGCAACGTATCAAGCGTCTTCGTGCCGCTGATCGTCGGACGCGTCGCGGATGTTTTCGGCTTGCAATGGGCGATGTGGTTGCTCGCGCTCGGACCGATCGCGTTGATCGTCGGATTGCCAAAGTTCGAAGGCAGAGGGATGAAGGATGAAGGATGAAAGAATCTTCATCCCTCATCCTTCATCCTTCATCCTTTCGGAGGTATGATGAAAGTCTACATCTCATCAGACATGGAAGGCGTGGGCGGCATCGTCCATTCCGATCAAACCGATTCGACTCATTCCGAGTACGCGCGTTGTCGCAAGTTGATGACGGCGGAAGTGAACGCGGCAGTCGAAGGCGCGCTTCAAGGCGGCGCGACGGAAATTCTCGTCAACGATTCGCACGGCGGGATGCGGAACATTTTGATCGAAGAATTGCATCCCGAAGCGATCTTGCTGAGCGGCGCGACAAAACGATTCTCGATGATGGCAGGAATCGATCGCACGTTCGACGCGGTCTTTTTCACGGGCTATCACGCGCGCGCAGGTTCGTCGTTTGCAAATCTCGATCACACCTGGGACGGTCCGCGCGTCGTGCAAAACATTTGGATCAACGGAATCGAAGTGGGCGAAACCGGATTGAACGCCGCGCTCGCGGGATATTTCAATGTTCCCGTCGTTTTGCTCACCGGCGATCAAACCGCGTGCGCGCAGGCGAAAGAATTGCTTGGCGCGGATTTGGAAACGGTCGCGGTGAAAGAAGCGTTGGGGCGCGCGTCTGCCAAGAATCTGCACCCGACCAAAGCGCACGCCTTGATTCGCGATGCCGCCGCGCGCGCGGTCGCCAAGTGCAAAACGCGCGCGCCGTTCACGTTCAAGTCGCCGATCACCTTGCGTCTCGCGCTCGCGCGTTCCTCGCAAGCTGACCGCTGTCTGATGATGCCGAATGTGAAACTCGTCGCGCCGCGCGTCGTCGAATTCACGCACGAAGATTACGCGGTGTTGTACAACGCGTTTCGCGCGCTGATGGTGTTGGCGGATATTCACGTGTAAAAACCGAGTGGGAGAGTGGGAGAGGGGGAGACAAGGAGAACGTCTCCCACTCTCCCGCGCTCCCCCTCTCCCCCTCTTGATGTTGCGAAAACACATTGTCCTTTTAATCGCATACACCCTCGTCGCGCTCGTGATGACCTATCCGCTCGCGCTGAATTTCGCGACGGCGATTCCCGGCGTGGAGGGCGACGCGGGGAGTTTCGTGTGGGCGCTCGGTTGGATGAAAACCGCGCTCGTGGATTTGCGCGTCAATCCGTTCCACACCGATTACGTTTTCTATCCGCTCGGCGGCGCGACCCAGGTTCTGTGGGCGGTCTCGCTGATCGCGTTCATTTCGATTCCGTTGCAGTACGCGTTCGGCTTGATCGTGACGCACAACATTCTGTATCTCGCGGCGACGGTGGGAACGGCGTGGGGAACGTACTTGTTGGCGGAAGAAGTTCTTCAGCGGTCAGCGGTCAGCGGTCAGCGGTCAGAATTTGACAAGCGACCTTTGCCGCCGTTTCAGACTTTTTTGTTGATCAAGTTCATCACCGAGCAACGCCGCCTCGCTTCCCGCGTCTCGCCCCTCGCGCCATTCGTCGCAGGTCTCGTCTTCGCGTTCGCGCCGCTGCGACTTGGGTATGGCATCGCGTTCTTCAATCTGTTCAACACGCAACTCATTCCCTTTTACGCGTTGTTTCTGATCCGCGCGCTGCGCGATCGTTCGCGGCGCGATGCGATTGTCGCGGGCGTGTTGCTGGGATTGAATGCGTATATTGATTTTCAGATCGCGGCGTTCTTGGTGTTGTTTACGGGGCTGTATTTCACGTTCGTAGTCGCGACTTTAGTCGCCATTCGAACAACGAAAGTCGCGACTATAAAACAAACCATTCTCATCGCGCTCGTCTCGCTCCTCGTCGTCGCGCCGATGCTGGCGCTGTTGGTAAACGATTTTGCGCGCGAAGGCGGCAACTATATTCGCGTCTTTCCGATCAAATACTCGGCAGAGCGTTCGTACGATCTGTTTTCGTTTTTCGTGCCGAACGCGCGCAATACGTTTTTCCCAAGCACGCCGGTCAAAATCGCTGGAGTGAACGCGCCGACAAAACCCGGCGACGAAAGCGCGCTCTCACCCGACCGTCAGGCGTTCGTCGGTTACATCGCGCTCGCGCTTGCGGCGTACGCGACAATACGGCAATGGCGACGCGCGCGCTTTTGGTTTTTTGCCGCGACGCTCTTCGCGCTCTTCGCGCTGGGACCTGCTCTGCACATTTTCGGACGCGACACGAACATCCCGCTCCCGTACCTCGCGCTCCATCAAATTCCGATCGTCAATCATATTCGGATTCCGATGCGCTATGGCATCGTCGTGATGTTCGCGCTCGCGATGCTTGTTGCATTGGCGATTTACGATCTGCAAAAACGGCTGTCAGCGCTCAGCGGTCAGTGGTCAGCGATCAGAATCCACGTTTTGCGTTTTGCGTTCTTACTTTTGCCGTTTCTGATTCTGCTCGAATACGCCGCGTTGCCCTATCCGATCCAGCCGATCACGATCCCGCGCGTCTACAACGACATTGCGCGCGTGCCGGGCGATTTCACAATTCTCGAAATTCCAACGTTCAACTGGCGCTACGCGGCGACGACGGAAATGTACCAGGCGATTCACGGCAAGCGCATCTTGCGCGCGTACACCAACCGCATCGCGCCGGGGCTGGCGGAATATTTTGGCACGCGCGGCATTCCGATTGTCGTGCGGTCGCTGCGCGCGCTCGAAGGCGCGCAGAAAGACGCACTGACCGCGGATGAGATCGCGGAAGACCGGCGCGCGCGTGACGATATCGTGCGCTTTTACGATCTGCGCTACGCGGTCGTGCATCGCGATTTGCTGCCGCCCGATCGCGCGCGCGCGATTGAAGCGTACCTACGCGACGTTCTCGCCGCGCGCGTGATTGCCGACGAGGGCGCGACGGTCGCGTACGGAATTCCGCGCGCAACAACCGCGTCGGACGCGGTTCGGATTGATCTGCGCGAGTTGAGCGGGCAAATGTACGCGGGGCGCGGCTGGCAGTTTGAGTATCCGCAGGCGAATTGGCAAGGTCAATTCAATTTCGTTTGGACGCGCGGCGCGCAATCGGAAATTTATTTTGTACTCAGCGACGTGTCATTGCGAGCGGTTTTTGCGAAGCAAGTCCCAAGCCGCAATTTGGAGATTGCTTCGTCGCACAAATCGCTCCTCGCAATGACAGAACCAGGGGATCGCGCAATGACATTACACGCGCGCGCGGAATCGCCGCAGCGCGTCGTCGTCTGGCTGAACGACGCGCGCGTCGGCGAAATCGCGCTGACGGATACGTGGCAGGATCATCGCGTCGTGCTGCCCGCGCGCGCGCTGAAAGTCGGAATGAACCGCGTGCGATTAGAATACAGCGCGGAGTTGGAAGAGACAATCGGGGTGACGACGATCACGATTGAGTGACCGCCGACCACCGACCGCTGACCGCCGCAAGTTTGGAGCGCGGCGGTCGGCGGTCTGCCGTCGGCGGTCGTTTGGGGAATGATATGGCGAAAATCATCGAAACAACTTTTCGCGTGCGCTACGCGGAAACCGACGCGAGCGGCGTCGTGTATCACGCGAATTATCTGGTGTGGTTCGAGCACGGACGCGGCGAGTGGTTCTGGCAGCAAGGGCGCGACTATCATCGCGATGTGGAAGCGCGCGGCTTGAACTGGCCCGTCGTCGAAGCGCACGCGCGGTATCTCGCGCCGGCGCGCTACGGCGATCGCGTCACGGTGCGAACGACGTTAAAAGAATTGCAAACGCGCGCGTTCACACTGGAGTACGAAATCGTCAACGCGGAAACAAAGCAGGTGCTTTGCACGGGCTGGACGAAACACTTGAACGTGAATAGCGAGTGGCGCGTTGTGCCGATTTCCGCCGACATTCGCGCGCTGATGACGGAATGAAAAAGACCTGGAAGGTTTCGGAAAACCTTCCAGGTCTTGTCAGTTAAACACATCCCAGATCGCCGGGTCTTCGCCGCCAGGACGCCACATCACCAATCCACCCAACTGCAGTTCCTTGACGATCTTCCACGCCTCGGCGACGTACCGCGCGTCCACGTAATAGACCGTGTGCTTTTCGCGCGCGAACGGCGCGCAATCGAAAAACGCGAGCGGGCACAACGGACTGCGATTGATCGTGTACGTCATTTCGATTTCGCCGACGGTGCCGCGCTCGTCCGATTCGATGTAGCGATCCACGCCGCCGTATTTTTCTTTCAACGCTTGCACGTCCCCCCACCACATCGCGATCGTCTCACTGCCGCCCCAATCGTACGCGTACAGATGAATGCCCAGGATCGCTTTTTCGCTTGGCACGACGCTGACGGTGTACGACATCACTTGCCGCACCCACCAAATCGGCGCGTTCGGCGCGGGCGGACCGCTCTTGCCGTGATACTCGTACGCCATCACGCGAATTTGATCGGCGACCTGACCCAGCGCGACGTAATCGGCAAAGCCGGTCAAATTCGCCGCGTCGTTTTCGCGCACTTTGGGCGGCACAGTCACGCTCAGCGTTTTGCCTTCGTTGTGAAGGTGGAACGCGAGCAAGGTGATGAAATCGGTGAATGGCTGGCGCGACGACGCGGGCAGATTTTCATAGTCAATGTCAATCCCGTCAATCAACGGCGAACGCGCGATTTGCATAATCGCTTCGATGTGCCGCGCGCGCAGCGTCGGACTTTTGATGATGTTGACGATGTGCGTCGAGTCCCAGGTGCTCGATACCGTCGGAATGACGCGAATATTGTTCGCGCGCGCGAAATCCACCAGCACGCCGTCGTTCACCGGATCGTTCGCGATGAGCGTGCCGTCGCGCTCGACGGTGTAACTGAACGCGCTGATCTCGTTGTACGATTTGAAACGCGTCGCCACGATGACGATCAGTTGGCGCAACGGATCGCGCGCGCCGCCGCGCAGCCACGCGCCGATGATCGGTTGGCGCGGCGCTAGCGGGGGACTGGGCGGATCGGCGGCGATGACGCCGAACAGCATCACCACGCTCCACAGAACTGCAAAGATCCAAAACGAACGACGCACGAAATTCCTCACTTTCTATGACAGTAGCGCCACGACCGCGTGGCTTGAATTTAGCCGCAGAGGTCGCAGAGACGCAGAGAAAAAATTAAACTCTGCGCTCTCTGCGTCTCTGCGGTTGGCTGAATCGGTAAAGATGCTGTCGTTTCCTTTCTATCGTGATTATAGCACAAAACGCGCTGCCGCCGCAAAAATCGTATTTTGCAAAATTCGCAAGGCGTGGTAGAATATTGGACGAGGTTTGAAATGAGTGAAGAACGCAAGCCCGTCGTTGCGCCAGCCAACGTCGGTGCGCTCGCCCAATTCGTGCGGACGCTGCGGCTGGTCTGGCGATTGTTCAACGACGCGCGCGTGCCCGGATTTCCCAAACTGATCATCCCCGCCGCGATTCTGTACGTGATTTCCCCAATCGATCTCGTGCCCGATCTGGCGTTGGGTTTGGGGCAACTGGACGATCTCGGCGTCGTCGCGCTGGCAATCGCTTTGTTTATCGAAACCTGCCCGCGCGCGCTGGTCGAAGAGCATCGCCGCGCGCTGGCAACCGATGACGCGCCGCCGACATCGGACGAAAATGTGATCGAGGGCTCGGCGCGCCGCATCCCGGACGACGAGACGCGAGGATGAAAATCGCGCGCAGTCATTTCGAGACGCGCTGTTCGCGTCGAGAAATCTTGGCAGCGTAGTACGGAAATTTCTCGCTTCGCTACCCAGAAACTTGGTGTTCGTAGTATGCGCTTCAGCGCAAAGGGGCGGCGATAAATCGCCCACTACGAACGCGCGCGAGTTTCTGATCGCAAACACGCTTCGCGCGCCGCGCGGTATGCGCGAAGCGTCTCGAAATGACAGATGGTCAAGTACAACTCTCTGGAAGGTGGTTGGATGGCTGACACATTAAAAACGTTTCAACAGACGGCAACTGAATTGAATGTCTCGGTGAATACCCTCAAGCGCTGGGCGAAAGATTTCGCACCCTTTCTTTCGCCGTCGGGTCCCGTCAGCGGCGACGGCGCGAATCGCCGGTTTGCCGATGAAGATGTGACGGTCTTGCGCCGCGTCAAAGATCAACTGGCGGGCGGCGCCAGCACCGAAGAAGTGATCGAACAATTGCACGCCGAAGGTCGCGGCGAAACGACGACCACTTCGTCCGCGCTCGCCACGCGCGACAGCGCGCAGTCGGCGGGGTTTGTCGTCCTGACGGACACGCTGCGCGCGATGATCGAAAATCAGCAGGCGATCCAAAATAGTTTGCAAGTCAATCGCAATCTGCAAGGCGTCATCATCCAGGACAATTTCAATTTGAAAGAAGAAAACATGAAATTGCGCGAGCGGATGCAACACCTGGAAAAAGAACTTGCCGAGACGCGCAAGCGCGACGCGGATTATCGCCTGATGCTGGAACAACGTCTGGCGCGCGTGGAAGCCGAAGCGCGCAAGAGTGTTTGGAGCCGGTTGTTCTAGTAAACAGTGAGGCAGTAGGACAGTGAACAGTGGGACAGTGACTGTTCACTGTTTTACTGTCTCACCGTCATACTGTCCACTGGGAGAACGAGAATGCGCCAAATCCATCTAGCCATCGTCGGTCTGGGAAATGTCGGACGACGTCTGCTGGAACTGATCGAACTGAAACGCGAGACATTGCGCGCGCGCTACGATCGCGAATTCGTCATCGTCGGCGTGTGCGATTCAACCGGCGGCGCGGCAGACGCCGCCGGATTGCAGATCGCCAAAATCTTGGAACTCAAACGCGCCAAGCGCGGGTTGGCGTCGTACTTTCCTGACGCGCGCGCGGAGACGCCGCCGTGTGATTGGGCGCGCACCGTCGCGGCGGACCTCCTCGTCGAATTGACGCCGACGAATTTGAAAGACGGCGAACCGGGGTTGAGCGTGATCCGCGACGCGCTCGCGCGCAAAATCCCGGTCGTCACCGCGAACAAGGGCCCGCTCGTGCTGGCGTATCCCGAACTGGCGGCGCTGGCGCGCGCGAACCGCGTGCCGCTGTTGCACAGCGCGACCGTCACCGGCGGTTTGCCCACGTTGAACATCGGCGCGCGCGACCTGGGCGTCGCCACGATCGAACGCGTCGAAGGCGTGGTGAACGGCACGACGAATTACATCTTGTCGCGAATGGCGCAGGGGCAAACGTATACCGAAGCGCTCAAGCACGCGCAAGATATCGGAATGGCGGAAGCCGATCCGACGCTCGACGTGGATGGCTGGGACGCGGCAAGCAAATTGGTGATCATCGCGAACGCCGTGTTGCATCGCCCAACAACCTTAAAAGACGTAACGGTCGAAGGGATTCGCAAGATCACACCGGACGATCTGCGCGCAGCAGAGGAACATCGCCAGACGATCAAACTGATCGCGCGCGCCGAACGCGTCGGCAGGAATTACAACCTGAGCGTCAAGCCGACCTGGCTCGACAAGACGCATCCGCTGGCGCGACTCGGCGCGGGAATGATGGGCATAATTTACGAGACCGACATCAACGGCACGATTTTCGCTTCGATTGAAGAAGAGGATCCGTATCCCACCGCGGCGGCGGTGTTGCGCGATCTGGTGCAATGCGCGACGATGGGCGCGTAACCATCAAAAACAAATCCCTGTTCTGTCATTGCGAGGGCGATTTTTGCCCGAAGCAATCCCCAACGCGCAATTGGAGATTGCTTCGCCCCGTCGGGGCGCGCAATGACATTTTGTTTTTTGATCCCCATTGACCGGCGTTTGAAATTCGCGTATAGTTGATGCAAGTGAGGTTGGGATGGATCAACGCATCGTCGAATTTATTGCGGGCTTGCGCGCGGCAGGCGTGCGGGTGAGTCTCGCCGAAAGCGCGGACGCGTTCCGCGCGATCGAAGCAATCGGCGTTACCCAGCGCGATTGGTTTCGCGTCGCGCTGCAAACGACGCTGATCAAAGACGCGGCGGACGCGCCGGAGTTCGAGCGCCTCTTTCCGATTTATTTCGGGAGCGGCGGTCCGCCGCTCTTCGATCCGAACCGCGAATTGTCGCCGGACGAAATGCGGATGCTCAAAGACGCGCTACGCGATCTGCTGGGCGATGAAACTAGGTTGCGCCAATTGATGCGCTATTTGCTCGAAGGATTGAATCCGACGCGCGAGGAACTCGATCGACTGGGCAAGCGCGCCGGCGTGCCGCTGGCGCGGCATCCGTACCAGCAACCGTGGCTCACGCGGCGAATGTTGCGCCAACTTGGAATGGACGACGAGTTCGAAGCGTTGATGGCGCGCTTGATCGAGCAGCTGGAGCGAATGGGAATGAGCCGCGCGACATTGCAGCGCGTCGGGCAGATCGCGGAAGAAAATTTGCGTCGCCTCGAAGAACAGTTCGAGCAGTATGTCGGCGCGCAGATCGCGCAAAACGCGGCAAAGGACGCGCGCGAACGTCAACCGCTTCGCACGACCGATCTGATGCGCCGTTCGTTCAGCACGTTGAACGAGCGCGAGCTCGCCGATTTGCGTTTGCAAGTGCGGCGGCTCGCCGCGCAGTTGCGTTCGCGCGCGGCGTTGCGCCAACAGCGCGGCAAGCGCGGCGCGCTCGACGCCAAGCGGACTCTGCGCGCGAATCTCCGTCACGCCAACGTGCCCATCGAATTAAAGCACAAACGCCGCCATCAGAAACCGAAACTCGTTTTGCTCTGCGACGTGTCAACCTCGGTGCGCCCGGTCGTGGATTTTATGCTGCGGATGGTGTACGAGTTGCACGATCAAATTCACAGCACGCACAGTTTCGTTTTCATTGACGACATCACGGACGTGAGCGCGGAATTCGCGGAGCATCGCCCGGAGATCGCGGTCGAGCGCGTGCTGGCGGACAATCCGCCGGGGTACTACAATACGAATCTGGGTCACGCGCTCGCGCATTTCTGCAAGGATCATCTCGATACGGTGGATCATCGCACGACGGTGATCGTCTTGGGCGACGCGCGCAACAATTATCTCGATCCCAGGATCGACGCGTTCGACGAGATCAAAAAGCGCGCGCGGCGGATCATCTGGCTCAATCCGGAGAACTCGCGCTTGTGGGCAACCGGCGACAGCGATATGTTGCGCTACTATCCGCGCTGCGACGCGGTGCACGAAGTCGGTAATCTCGCGCAACTCGCGGAGGCGGTGGATCGGTTGTTTGATCCGTAAACCCAGGTCGCGCAAATCAGACTTTGCGGACTAGCGGAACGGGATCGGCACGTACCCGCTCGTCACAATCGTCGCGCGACCTTCATCGGTGAAAAGCCAATCGCGCAGCATTAGCGCGGCGCTGCCGTGCGGCATATTCTTGCGCGTCACGGCGTACACTTCGGCTGTCAACGGATACGCGCGCGTCGCGATGTTGTCTGACGTTGGCTTGACGCCGTTGACGGCGATGAGTTTCACGTTTTTGTCGGGCAACATAAACGTCACATAGTAGTACACCGAGTAGCCGATGCCGAGTTGATCGCGACCGATGCTGTTCACCGCGCCCATCATCGTTTCGATGATCATTTCGGGCACCTTAATCATCGGCGCGCCCTGCATCACCAGCGCCTCCATCAATTCCTGACTGCCCGAGTTGCGATCGCGTTGGTACGCGTTGATTGATCCTTTGCCGCCGAACGCCGCCCAATCGGTGATCTTTCCAGTGTAGACCGCGCGCACGTTTTCAATCTTGAGATCGTCCACTGGATTTTTGACGTTGACCAGGATCACGAACGCATCCAGCGCGAACGCGCGCACGTCCAACTCGACACGATTCGCTTTTGCCATTTTCAATTCGTCTTCCGACGGCGCGCGCGCAACCAGAATGAGATCGGATTTGCCCTGAATGAGATTCACGTACGCCGGGTTGGTGCCGCTGTGCTGCGTGAGATCGAAAACTTTTCCCGCTTCTGCGCGCAGACTCTGCCTCAGATCGGGCCCGAAATTTCTCTCTCCAAACAGCGGCGACTCAAGCCAGGCGCAACGGACGCCGAACGCGTTGCACGCGATCGCGGTGTGCAACGGTTTCGTCGAAGTCGAGCCATCCACTTTGGGATAAGCGCGCGCGATCAGCGTGAGGTCGGGTTTGACTGTCGGCGTCGCGGTTGGCGCGGGCGTCGCAGCCAGCGGCGTTATGGTCGGCATGGGCGCGCAAGCGGAACAAATCAGGATCAGCGCGACGATACTGATGATGCGCCAAAACGCAATCTTTTTCATTTGAATCTCCTCGATGTAACGGGTGACAAGTGTCACACTGATTTCCCTAGAAGGGTTTGGCGGGTGTTGAATTGGCAAGTATTCTTTCTCCCACAATTTGGGGAACAGCCGCCAACCCTTCTGGTTTCTCAGCGATTTCAACTTGCAGGATCAAATCGCTGAGCCATGAGATGCGACACTGTTGCGCATTGAGTTGTT
>VGOB01000110.1 GCA_016865935.1 Chloroflexota bacterium
GATAGACTTCCATACGGTAGCCTCCGTGACGAGTGGAATCTTGACTAGACTCCTACTTTGCACGGATGGCTACCCTTTGTCAAATCCGATCCGAACGTCTGTGCTCACAGTTTGAGAGTTGCACCCATGTATTATTGGGGTGCGCGAGGCGACAAACCCAAGAAGCAGAAAAGGCCGATGGATTTGAAATTCCAGTGGGACGATGACAAAGCCACACTAAATCTGAAAAACCACCAAGTCAGTTTTGACGAAGCCCGCACAATTTTTGACGATCCAGGCGCGGCGATCTTTTATGATGAAGATCACTCGATAGAAGAAAACCGTGAGGTTATCGTCGGACATTCTGCGCGGAGGCGGCTGTTGCTGGTTTTCTTCACACAAGTCGCTGAAGACACGATTCGCATCATTAGCGCACGCAAGGCGACTAGAACGGAGCAGATTGATTATGAAGAAAATGCCAATTCCCAAATCCCATACCGCGAACGAAATGCGCGCCGAGTATCGCTTTGATTATCGCAAAGCGCGCCCGAACCGTTTTGCCGCGCGAAGCAAAGACCGCGTAGTAGTTACTCTTGATCCCGACGTTTCCAAAATATTCAAGACGCCCGAGGCGGTCAACAACGCGCTACGTGCTTTCATTGCTGCTATTCCGCAAACGCCAAAACGAAAAGCGGCGTAGGAGGAATTGATGCTTTGCATTTGCGCCGGCAAGGACGCCAGCGCGAAAAAGAGTCACGCGAGAAGATAGCACCTGCTCGTTGGCGCGCGTGTGCGCGCGCGCTGATGAAGGGTGTTTTTTGTCAAGTCACAAGCGAGTTGAATTTGTTCAGGATCGCGATAATGACAAAAGAAATTTCTGCACGTCAGCAATTTGAAAAACAGATCGCCGCGCTCGTCGAAAAATTCAGGCAACGCGAACTCGAGTACAAGTTTGGCGGCTATACTGAATTGCAAGCGCGGATTGATTTCATCGATCCGTTTTTCGAAGCGCTGGGCTGGGATGTGCGTAACACGCAACGCGTCTCCGAACGCGAGCGCGATGTCGTCGTCGAAAGCGGCGCGACGCGCGGACGCCCCGATTACAATTTTCGTTGGAACGGGCAAACGCAATTCTTTGTCGAAGCCAAAGCGCCGCACGTCGCGCTCACCGATCCGGTAGTACTCCAAGCCAAAAAGTACGCGTTCAACGAAACGAGTCAAACCGTCATCCTTGCCGCCGCGACCGATTTTGAAGAGTTTCGGCTGTACGAAGTGCGCGATATTTCGTACCTGCGCCAAGCCAGCAAAGGTTTGGTGTTTGCTTATCGCTACGACGAGTATCTGACGCCCAAAGCGTTGGACGATTTGTGGAAGCTGTCACGCGAGTCAGTCGCGGCGGGTAGTCTCAACGCGCTGATCGCGCCGACCGCGCGCCGCGCGCGGCAACGCGTTCCACTCGATCAACAATTCTTGAGCGATCTGGTGGGCTGGCGCGAGAAGCTAGCCAAAGCGGTTTTCAAGGCGCATCCCGACTTGAGTGCAGACGATCTCAACAATGTGGTGCAAATTTTTCTCGACCGCTTGATTTTCATTCGCGTCGCCGAAGATCGTGGCGTTCTTCCTGAAGGTCAACTGATCGAAATCGCGCGGCATTGGTCGCAGAGTGAGCAGTCCAAACCGATTGTGGCTGAACTGATTCCGCTCTTTCGGTTGGTCAATCAAATGCTGAACGGCGAAATTTTCAAGCCGCACAAGTGCGAGGAAATCAAGTGGGATTCGGCGTTGGTCGCGGAAATTGTTGACGAGGGATTGGAGCCGTACAACTTCGCGCAGATCGGCGTCGAATTGCTCGGTTCGATTTACGAACGCTATCTCGGCAAGACGATTCGCGTCACCGAGACGCGCGCGATCGTTGACGACAAGCCCGAAGTGCGCAAAGCGGGCGGCGTCTACTACACGCCCAAGTACATCGTGGACTATATCGTCGCGCAAACCGTCGGCAAACTGATCGAGGGCAAGACGCCGAAGCAGATCGAAAAATTGCGCGTGCTCGATCCGGCGTGCGGATCGGGTTCGTTCTTGCTTGGCGCATACCAGGCGTTGTTGGATTATCACACGCGTTATTTTGCGGAACGCGCGAATCGGCGCGGCGGGGGCGGCGGCAACGGCGGTCAAACCGCGCTCCTGCGCGAACCGCGCGCGGAGTACGGCGAATTCAAATTATCGTTGGAGCACAAGGCGCAGATTCTCCGCAACAATATTTTCGGCGTGGACATTGATCCGCAAGCGGTCGAGATCACGATGATGAGTTTGTACATCAAGATGCTGGAAGGCGAACGCGGCGCGATCACGGGGCAAGGCGTTTTGCCGCGTCTGTGCGACAATATCAAATGCGGCAACTCGCTGATCGGCTACGACATTGGCGATTTGTCCGATGAAGAACGCGCGCGCGTCAATCCGTTCGATTGGAACAGCAAGAGTGAAGGGTTTGGCGAGATTATGGCGGCAGGTGGTTTTGACGCGGTGATGGGGAATCCGCCGTGGGGGGCGGAGTATCATTCGGCAGAGAAAGATTATTTGCGGCGGAAATTTGATGACATTCATGTAAGAACACCGGAATCATTCAACTATTTTCTCGCGCAGATGTGGAATTGTACGAACAAACGGGGGCAAGTAGGTCTCATCGTGCCGAGTAGTTTTCTCAAGCAACACGAATTTTGGAAAACGCGCCAGATGTTAGTTGACGCGACGTGCATCCATCGCGTTTGCGATCTGGGCGATCGCGTGTTCGAGCATGTGACGGCTCCGGCTTGTATCGTGATCTTTGGCGCGTCAAAGGAGAACTGCCAATCACTCTATCTTGATTTGCGGCAAACCGACCGAGCGAACTTGGGAACGAATTTGTGGCAAGAGCGCGGGGGCGTAGCCGCCTCACAAATTGGGCGCGATTCGGAATCATTTGCGTTGCAAATTCATCGCGGCACCACAGTGATCGAAAAATGTTATCGTTGGCGTACTTTGAAAGATGTCGCGGAAGATGTGGCGACCGGGATTAGCACGGGCTTGGATGCCGCATTCGTTCGCACGCTTGCGGAAATAAAACGGCTCAAACTAGAGCGTGACCTGTTGCGCAAATTGGTGATTGGCGGTGAGATTCATCGTTACGCGTTGACGCCAGAATCGGGCAAGTACGTCATGTATACCACGCGCGGAGTGGACATCAACGATTATCCAAATTGTCATGCTGCGTTGCTTGACTATCGTGACCGTTTGAAAAAGCGAGTTGAGACAGCCAGCGGGTTAATTCCATGGTACGCGTTGTATCGTCCCCGCCGTCAAAAACTTTTCGATCAGCCCAAAATATTAATTCGCCAAACAGCCGATCGAATCCTCGCGGTGTATGACTCTGCACAATGGTACTGTTTGAAAAGCGCGATTATCGTTCAATTGAAAGACGAGCAGTCCGTGACCTATCCGTACTTGCTGGGCTTGCTCAATTCGCGCCTGCTCCATTTCTTGTATGACGATTTGGTTGGCGAACAATCGAGAGTGTTTCCCGAAGTCAAGCCGGTTCAACTGTTCAAACTGCCTATCCGCACCATCAACTTCGCCGACCCCGCCGACAAAGCGCGCCACGACAAAATGACCGCGCTCGTTCAGCGTATGCTCACCTTGCATCAGCAAAAGCAAGCCGCCAAAAGCGATACCGCGCGCGCACGCGTCGAACGCGAAATCAACGTGACGGATGAACAGATTGACGCGCTGGTGTATGAATTATACGGACTGACCAAAGAAGAGATCAAGATAGTCCAAGAGGCAAAATAAAACCCGCGCCCGTCGCCGGCGTGCCCTGAGCGCAGTCGAAGGGTCATCCGTCGCCCGTCATCGGTCGCATTTCCCAAGGAGCCCCCAATGTCTGACCCAGAAAAAGAAAACGACAAACCGAAAAACGGCGAAGAGAAAAAGCCGGAACCGCAAGACCAAATCGTCGAGACCAGGCACAGCATCACACTCGGCGGACAGGAGATCAAGTACACCGTCACGACCGGCACGATCGTCCTCAAAGAAGAAGCGGAGAAAAAAGGGGACAAGCAAGGTGAGTCGGAAGGCGAGAAAGCCAAGGCGTCCGTCTTCTTCATCGCCTACACGCGCGACGACGTTGCCGACAAGACGAAACGCCCGCTGACGTTTTCGTTCAACGGCGGACCTGGGTCGTCGTCCGTGTGGCTGCACCTGGGCGTGCTCGGCCCGCGCCGCGTCGTGATGACCGACATCGGCGATTTGCCACCGCCGCCGTACCAACTCGTGGACAATGAATTTTCACTGCTCGACGTGACCGACCTGGTATTCATTGACCCAGTCAGTACCGGTTTCAGTCGTCCCGTCGTCGGCGAAAAAGCGAAAGAGTTTCACAGCTTCAAGAAAGACATCGAGTCCGTCGGCGATTTCATTCGCTTGTACGCGACGCGCTATCAGCGTTGGACTTCGCCCAAGTTTTTGATCGGCGAAAGTTACGGCACGACGCGCGCGGCGGGTTTGTCCGGCTATTTGCAAGAACGGCACGGGATGTATCTCAACGGCATTATGCTCGTCTCCGCGATCCTGAATTTTGCAACCGCGCGGTTTCATCCGGGGAACGATCTGCCGCACATTCTTTTTCTGCCGACCTACACGGCAACCGCGTGGTACCACCAACGACTCGCGCCGGAATTGCAAACCGATTTGCAGGCGACCTTGCGCCAAGTGGAAGCGTTCGCGCTCGGCGAGTACGCGCGGGGACTCGCGCAAGGCGCGGCGCTCCCCGCGAACGATCGCGCGCGCATCGTCACCCAACTCGCGCGCTATACCGGCTTGTCCGCCGAGTACATCGAGCAGACGAATCTGCGGATCAACATTCATCGCTTTTGCAAAGAGTTGCTGCGCGACGAACGCCGCACGGTCGGGCGGATTGACAGCCGGTTCAAAGGAATCGATCGCGACGCGGCAGGCGAGGAGTACGAATACGATCCCAGCATCACGAACATCGTCGGACCGTACACCGCGACCTTCAACGATTACGTGCGCGGCGAATTGAAATTCGAAACCGATTTGCCGTACGAAATTATGACGCCGCGCGTGCATCCCTGGAGTTACGCGCAACACGAGAACCAGTACGTCAACGTCGCGGAAACGTTACGCAAAGCGATGACGATCAACCCGCATCTCAAAGTGACCGTCGCTAACGGCTATTTCGATCTCGCCACGCCATACTTTGCGACGCGCTATACCTTCGATCACCTGGAACTCGATCCCACGCTGGCGCAAAATATTTCGATGACGTATTATCCCGCCGGGCATATGATGTACATCCATCTGCCCTCGCTCGCGCAACTCAAAAACGATCTCGCCAACTTTGTGCGCGGCGCGGCGTAGTCAAACAAGCCAAAGGTGCCAAACATGCCAAATTTGCCAAAAGATTTTTGGCACGTTTGGCATATTTGGCTGATTTGGTATTTTGAAGGAGACCTTATGCGTGATTATCACGTCGCCGTGATTCCCGGCGATGGAATCGGACAAGAAGTGACGGCGGAAGGCGTGCGCGTGTTGGACGAAGTTGGGAAACTCACCGGCGCGTACAAAATGCGCTACGATTATTTTCCTTGGGGTTGCGAGTATTATTTGAAGACCGGACGGATGATGGCGGACGATGGTTTGAAGATTCTGAAAGAGTTCGACATCATCTATTTTGGCGCGGTCGGATTTCCGAGCGTGCCGGATCACATTTCACTGCGCGGCTTGCGCCTGCCGATCTGCCAGGGATTCGAGCAGTACGTTTGTCAGCGTCCCAGTTATCTTTTGCCCGGCATCAAATCGCCGCTCGCGGACAAAAAGCCGGGCGATATTGATTTCGTCGTCGTCCGCGAAAACACCGAAGGCGAGTACTCCGGGGCGGGCGGACGCGCGCATCGCGGCTTGCCGATCGAAGTCGCGGTTGAAACGTCCGTGTTCACGCGTACCGGCGTCGAGCGGATCATTCGTTACGCATACCAACTCGCGCAGAGCCGCCGCAAGAAATTGGTGAACGCGACCAAATCGAACGCGCAGCAGCACTCGCTGACATTCTGGGATGAAATTTTCGTCGAGGTGGGGCAAGAATTTCCAGAGGCGCAAACCGAACGCGTGTTGATCGACGCGCTATCGGCGCGCTTTGTCCTGCGTCCCGAATCGCTCGATGTCGTCGTCGGCTCGAACTTGTTCGGCGACATTCTCACCGATCTCGGCGGCGCGATCTGCGGCTCGCTCGGACTCGCGGCAAGCGGCAATATCAACCCGGAACGCGCTTACCCTTCGATGTTCGAGCCGGTGCACGGCTCTGCGCCGGACATTTTCGGCAAAGGAATCGCGAATCCGATCGCGATGATTTGGTGCGGCGCGATGATGCTGGAGTTTCTCGGCGAAAAACAATCGGCGGATTTGATTCTGCGCGCGATTAAAGCGGTGACGGGTGAAGGCACAGCGCTGACGCCAGACCTGGGAGGCAGCGCGAAGACGCCGGAGGTGACGGACGCGATCATCGCGCAGGGGCGCGGACTGGCAAAATAAGCAAACACCCTTCGAGTTGCTCGCGCAAGATTCGAAGGGTGTTTTTTGTAAACCGGCGTCCGGACTGGCGCGCGTCACTTGAGCGCATAGACGCAATTGCGCCCGGCGGCTTTGGCGCGCAGCATCGCGCGATCGGCGCGATCGATCAATGCCTGCAGATCCGCAGTGTGGGACGTGACTTGCGCGAGCCCCAAACTGATCGTGATCCGCAAGCGGAGCCCATTCACAGACACCACCATCCGCGCAACCGATTTGCGCAATCGTTCGGCAACGCGAGTCGCGTGGGCAAGATCGGTTTCGGGCAACAGCCAGACGAATTCTTCGCCGCCATACCGCCCGAGAATATCCAGGTGCCGGATGTTTTGCTGCGCGTGCTGCGCCAGCGCCCGGAGAACCTGATCCCCGATGGCGTGCGTGTGCGTGTCGTTGACGTGCTTGAAGCGATCAATGTCAAAAAAGACGGCGGACAACGGGTGATGATGCCGCCGCGCGCGTTCGAATTCGCGTTCGCCGAATTGAAACAGCCCGCGCCGATTGGACACGCCGGCCAATTCGTCGGTGATCGCGAGTTGCTGGATTTGGTTATGCAACCGCGCTTTTTCGAGCGCGAGCGCGGCTTGTTCGGCGAAGAGTTGCGCCAGCCGAATGTCTTCCGCCGTAAAATGCTCTCGGCTCTGCGAATCGGCAAGCGTGATCACGCCGGTCACTTGTCCCTGGGTCTTGAGCGGGATCGCCGCAATTCGCTCGATCTGAATATCCGGATGCCAAGGCACGCGGTTTTCCCAGTGTTGATAATCCTGGATCGCGCAGGGTTCGCCGGTTTGCGCCGCTTGCCCCGTGACGCCTTGTCCCAGTGGCAGCGTAGAACCGATGGGCGCAAGGGAGGGCAAGTTATGCCCGACGACCACTTTGAGTGTTTTGCCGTCCGGCTCGATCAAATACAGCATCCCGTATTGCGCGTGCAACAATCCGGCGGCGCGTCGGACGATCGTTTGCAACAGAGACGCCAACTCGGTTTGCGCGTTTACTTCCAACGAGGTTTCGTAGAGCGTTGCCATTTCGGTGGCGTGACGCGTCAGGGCTTGCTCCGTCCGCTTGCGCTCGGTGATGTCTTCTTTGACGGCGACAAAGTGGGTGATCTTTCCTTGCGCGTCCGTAATCGGCGAGATGGTGGCGAGTTCATAGTACAACTCGCCATTCTTTTTGCGGTTGACGAATTCGCCTTGCCATTCGCCGCCGGAGGTGATCGTGCTCCACAAGCGCGGATAGGTATCTGGCGGCGTCAAGCCCGATTTCAAGACGCGCGGGTTTTTGCCGATCACCTCGTCGAACTGATAGCCGGTCAGCGCGAGAAATCGCGGATTCACATATTCGATATCGCCGGCTGGATTGGTGATGACGATCGCAGCAGGGCTTTGCTCGACGGCGCGCGAAAGTTTGCGGAGTTCTTCTTCCGCGCGGCGCAAATCGGTGATGTCTTCGAACGTCGTGTAGACCTGATACGGCGCGGTTTCTCCACGCCGGAACTGGGGAGTCGCGTGAATGTTGATCCAGCGGTAGGTCTCTTGAGACGGATTGTACACTCCCATCACGACATTGTCCACGTCTTTGCCGGTGCGCAACGCGACCATCGCGGGATGCGTATCGCCGGGAAAATCGGAGCCGTCTTCGTGGATGGCGCGCCAGCGCGGATCGATGGACGTTCTGCCTTGCATTTGATCGAGCGTCAAGCCGAGAATTCTTTCCGCCGCCGGATTCGCGGAGATGATTTGCCCGGCGGCGTCTTGGTAGACGACGCCTTGCGCCATCGTCTCGAAAAGCGCGCGATGTTTTTCCTCCGACTGCGCGAGCGCTTGTTCCGCGCGTTTTTGTTCCGTCACGTCCAAGAACGAACCGATCAAGCAGAGCGGCTTGCCTGCGGCATCTTTGACCAGCGATGCCGTTAGATGCGCGGTAAACTGCGCGCCATCTTTTTTCCGTCCAACCAATTCCCCTTCCCAGAATCCTCGCAGCGGGAGCGTTTCCAGCACTTGGAGCATCGCGTCGGGCGTGTGCCAAAAATGAACGGCATTCTTTCCGATCACTTCTTCGCGGGTCGTTCCCCACAACGCCAGACAAGCGGGGTTGACATAGGTCAAGTTTCCAAACAGATCGCTCAGGGCGATGCCATTGATGGACGAAGCGATTGCCGTGTCTTTGATGTACAGGTCTTGTTCGGCTTGCTTTTGATCGGTCACGTCCATCCACGCGCCCACGATCTCTTGAGGGTTGCCCGCGTGATCGCGGATGAGCCGCGCCGCGTCGCGCACCCAGCGATAACTGCCGTCGGCGTGCTGGAAACGATATTCAAAAACATCTTCGCCGGTTTGATAGAGGCGCGCGACCTCTGTGACGCGCGCAACATCGTCAGGGTGGATATGGTCTAGCCAGAACCCAGGACGCCGGGTGAATTGGTCTGCCGTGTAGCCAAACATCGCGGCGATGTTTCCGCTGATGAATTGGGTGTGCTGATCGTCGTGGGCTTGCGCGCTGTAGATGACGACGGGGCTGGCGGAGAGCAAATGTTGCAGGCGCGCCTCCGCGCGGGCAAGTTCCGCCGTGCGCTCGCGCACGCGGAGCTCCAAATCCGCTTTGGCTTGGCGCAATCCTTCTTCGGCTTGTTGGCGCGCCGTGACGTCGCGGCTGGACAACATCAAGCCGGAGACCTGGTCTTGCGCGTCCGAGAGCATCTTGCCGATACATTCCATCCACACATAATGCCCGTCGTTATGGCGATAGCGGAACGTCACTTGCGCCGAAGCCGCGCCGCCTGAAATCGCCTCGATCAACGCCGTCAACGCTGGATTGGCGTCGTCCGGGTGCAAGCGGTCCAGAATGGAATGACCGAGCAGCGACGCGGCATCGTATCCCAAGACCCATTGATGCGAGGGACTGGCGTAGAGAATCGTGCCGGTCACATCAATTTCGGTCACCACGTCGAACATATTGTCGGTGATGTGGCGCAGGCGCGCTTCGTTCGCGCGTAACAATTGCTCGGCGCGCGCGCGTTCGGCGATTTCGCGCTGCGCGGCGGCGTACAAATGCTCATAGTCCACCACGACGATGATCTGGCGGACCAGGAACAAGAGGATGATCGCTCCGGTGATGATCGCGAGATCATGGAAACCAATCGGCAGAGCCAACGTATCGTGCATCGCCAGCAGGGCGTAGGCGGCGACGACGCAGACAAAGGGGATGAGATGAAACCAGCGGAAGGACAGCCGCGGCGGCGCTTTGCCCGAATGTGCCTCCGTCACGCCACCCGCGCGCGCGTCGATGAATTGCGTAACGCCTGCCAATCCCACCAGGCAAGCCGCCACGACGAACAGCGTGTCCAGCAATCCGCCTGGGGCGTAGGCGCCTCGGATCGCCTGCACGGACAAGGCGATGTCGGCAGTGCCGTGAATTGCGGCGGCGGCGAGGATCAGGATGAGTGGAATGGACGCGCGTTTGTGCGAACGTTCCAAGAACAAGCGCAGGAAGAGAAAAAAGAGGGTGAGATCGAGCGCGGGATAAAAGATCGCGAAAAATTCCGTGGTCGGATCAATCTCCTTTTGCCCGATCTGCAGCGGCGTCAGCACGAAAATCCAATACGCCAGCGCGACGACGAGGAGCGCGATCGCCGCGTCGATCCAAAAATGCACGCGCTCGCGCGGCGATTGTCTTTCCGAATAGAGCAGAAACGCGCCAAAGATGAAATGCGAAACCGCGAGCAGGTAGGCAATATCTGCCACCGAGATCAACGACGCGCGCCCTTGGGTGACTCCAAGAAACATCCAGACTGCGTTGCCCAGCGTATAAAACAGAAATGCGCCCGCCAGGCACAGCCAACCTTGAAAGATCACTTTGCTCTGCGGTAACGAAGCGCGCGCCGCCGCGAACAAACTGACCATTCCCAGTCCCGCCGCCAGCGTGGACAGCGCGTCCGCCAGAATGGGCGTGCGGAGCGCGCCGTTGCCCAGCGTGATAGCTTGTACGAAATGCGCCGCGACGAGACCGGCGGCGATCACTGCCGCGATCTGAAAATACCGATTGCGCGAATATAAACCCAACATTCGCATCCCCCTCGATCCGATTGAACCTTCTGCCCCTATGGAAAAAAGTCGCATATCCACGAACGCGATTGGGATATGCGACTAGACCTCACAGCACCCTGACCAGCAATTCGATAGCATCTTCCGGCGTCCTTGCCACTTGCAACAACCCTGCTTCTTCCTCTGTCACCGCCAAATGTGCGCGCCACGCGTCCAATACGCGCGCCCACGCGTCGCCCAGCAAGATGATCGGCTTGCGATGGCGCGCGTCGATCTTCGCCAAGTTCCACACCAGCGCGAGTTCCGCCAATGTGCCCATACTTCCGTTCAGCACGATGAACGCGTCCGCGCGTGATTGCATCTCGCGGATGCGCGCGAACAAATCGAGACTGGCGGTCGTTTCATCGAGATACGGGTTCGGCGCGAGCCATTCGAATTCGCTCGACAGCACGCCAATCGTGCGCCCGCCGTGTTCGCGCGCACCGCGCGCCGATGCTTCCATCGTGCCGGCGTAGCCGCCGTTCATCACGACGAACCCGCGCTGCGCGAGCAGTTTGCCGATTGTGTGCGCTTCGATGTACGCCGGACTGTCGGGCAGCGGGCGCGAGCCGCCAAAGACGGCGACGATGCGCGATTTATTCTGGGACACGGCGAATCTCCTCCAAATCGGTCGTAGGTTCCGGGATCAACGTTTCGATCACGGGCTTGAGCGTCTCGCTGTCCAGGAATTCGGTGACGGCTTGTTTCATCGCGTTCAACAAGCGTTTATCGAAACGCTGACTGTAATGTTCGGCGAAATCCACCGCCGCTTGTTCCAAGTCAACTTCTTCATCTTGCTCGTGCAGAAAATAGTGATGATCGGTAATCCACAAATACAAATCGGCTTCGGTGCGCGACGGAAAATCGTTCAGAATATTGTGCGCGTGAATCGCTGCGACGACCGGCAGATACACATTGTCGTACCAACTCGCCACCGCGTCCTCCCAGGGAATCTTGTGCGCTTGTTCTGCGCCGAGAAAATAGCGATGCACCGCGATATGCTCGATCAGGCGCGCGTAACCGCCGGGTTCGGAGAATCGAATCTTTTGTTCGGGGCGAATCTTGTCGAGCCGCGTCCTTTCGATAAAGTCCGAGTACTCGCCGACGACTTCCAAGTCGGCGGCGATCAGATCGGGTGTGACCGGCACGCGCGTTTTCACTTCGATGATTTCGGCTTCGATGAACTCTTGCCCTTTTTCGCGCGCGACGCTGACGCGATGATGTCCGTCGCGCACAAAGTACGTGTCGCCGATTTTGTACAACTGCACCGGCGGCAGATCTTTTTCTTCGTACCACGCCGCGTCCACGCTGCGCCAGCGCGATTTGGTGCGCTCGCTCGTCGGCAGAAACGCGCGATCGAAATCGTGAAAGCGCAGCGTCGCGCTGCCGACGATGTGCGCGATCGGCACGGTCTTGATGCCGCGATAACTTTCGCCCAACGTTTTGAGCGAACGCTTGACCTGATCGAACGAGACGAGTTCGTTCGGACGGCGCGAAAACATCGCGGCGACATCGCGCCAGAACGCTTTGAAGCGCGCCTTGCCAAAATCGGATTCGGTTTGTGCGGAGAAGGAACTGGGATTCATTTGCGAGTGACCGATTTGATGATCGGAACATCGAGAATTTTGTAACCGACGGTGTTGACAATCGTCGTGCCACCGCGCGTGCTGATCGTTTCCACGCGCTTGTCGTAGACGTGCGTATGCCCGTGAATCAAATAGCGCGGCTGGTAGTGTTCGATGAACCAGACGAACGATTTGAAACCGCGATGCGCGTAATCCTCGCCGTCGTGAATTTTGTGCGGCGGCGCGTGCGTGATCAAAATGTCGAGATAGCGACCGTAGCGCGCCTTGTTCAGCATCAGCGCGGGCGTCAGCGCGGCGATCCGCGCGCGCATTTCGTTTTCGGTGTACTGGAACCTGGGTTTGTTGTTGTAGCGCTGCGCGCCTTCGAGTCCGGCGATCAACAGTCCCTTGTATTCGACACAGCGCAGATCGACATTCTCGCCGCCGTCGGGGAAATCGCCTTCGCCCCCTTCGCCGCCGTGATTGCCCATCACGTAAAACATCGGCACGTTCAGCATCGAGACGAGGTATTCCAGATAGTTGACCGGCAAATCGCCGCACGCCAAAATCAGCTCGACGCCCTGCGCGCGATGCGCGAGCGCGGGACTGTGCAAGGTTTCGACGATTTCATCGCTGACGGTTAGGATTTTCATAAGCCAAGAAACAATCAGACAATCGGGCAATCAGTACCCGGTTGACTGATTGCCCGATTGACGGATCACTTGAACGGTACTTCCACCACGCGCGCCGCGATTTCATCGAACAGCGCTTTGATCTCCGCTTGCACGCGCGCGATTAAATCCGCTTCCGCGATGATGACACTTGCTTTTTGATCGCGCCGTTTCATTTCGACGCCGCCGGCTTTCAACGATTTGCCGCCAATCGTCAACCGAATCGGCAAGCCGATCAGATCCGCGTCCGCGAATTTCACGCCCGGACTTTCCGCGCGATCATCGTACAACACTTCGATCTTGGCGGCTTGGAGCGCGCGATAAATGCGCTCCGCCGCGTCGTTGATCGCCGCGTCATTGCCCGCAAGCGAAACGAGATGAACGTGGTACGGCGCGACGCTGATCGGCAGAATCAAGCCGCGCTCGTCGTGATGTTCTTCCGCGACGCACGCGAGCAAGCGTCCGGAGCCGATGCCGTACGATCCCATCACGATCGGTTTTTCGTTGCCGTCCGCGTCGCGGTACGTCGCGTGAATCGCCGCCGAGTACCGCGTGCCGAGTTTGAAAATATTGCCCACCTCGACGCCGCGCGAGGTGTACAGCGCGTTGCCGCAATTGACGCACGCGTCGCCGTCGCTTGCCGCCGCGATGTCCGCGATGATCGTCGGCGTGTAATCGCGCGGGACGTTCGTGTTGAGCAGGTGATAGCCCTCGTCGTTCGCGCCGGCGACCAGGTTCGGCGACGCGGGAATCGCATCGTCAACGATCAGCGTCACGTTTTTCAAACCGATCGGCGACGCGTAGCCCGGCGTCGCGCCAACCGCGCGAATTTCTTCGTCGGTTGCGGGGCGCAGCCAATCGGCTTTGAGCGCGTTCGCAAGTTTCGTTTCGTTCACTTCCATCTCGCCGCGAATCACCGCGAAGACAAAATCTTCGCGCGTCCCTTTTTCTTCTTCGTGTCCCGCGATCATAAACACGGCTTTGGCGGTTTTGCTTTTCGGCACGCCGAGAAAATTCGCGAGTTCTTCAATCGTCTTGCAATGCGGCGTCGCAACTTTTTCGATGGGCTTCAATGCTTCCGGCGCGCCGGGCTTTTTCGCGAATCGCGCGATTTGCCGGTTTGCGGCATAGCCGCAATTTTTGCACAACACCAGCGTATCCTCGCCGACCGGCGCGAGATACATATACTCGTGCGCGAGCGAGCCGCCCATCATTCCGACATCGGAGCCAACTGCAATCGCCGGCACCGCGCAGCGATTGAAAATATTAAAGTACGCCTGATAGTGCGCGCGATACTGCGCGTCGAGTCCCGCGTCGTCGAGATCGAGCGAGTAGGAATCTTTCATCGTGAACTCGCGCACGCGAATCAGTCCGGCGCGCGGGCGCGGATCGTCGCGGAATTTCGTTTGGATGTGATAGACGAGTTGCGGCAATTGCTTGTACGAATGAATTTCGCTCTTGCACAAATCGGTGACGACTTCTTCGTGCGTCATCGCCAGCACCAGGTCGCGCTCTTTGCGATCTTTGAGCCGCGCCATTTCCGGCCCAATCGCGTACCAGCGTCCGGTCGCCTGCCACACTTCGGCGGGATGGACGACCGGCATCGTCATTTCTTGTCCGCCGATCGCGTCCATCTCGTCGCGAAAAATATTTTCGATCTTGGTGAGCGCGCGGTGCGCGAGCGGCAAGTACGAAAATAGACCTTGTCCCAATTGTCGAATGTAGCCCGCGCGCAACAACAACTGCGCGCTGATCGCTTCCGCGCCGGAGGGCGCTTCACGCAGCGTCGCGCCGAAATGATGTGAGAGTCTCATCGAAGAATTTCCTTGTGTGATTTTGTGCGAGTATAAACGCGGCAAGAAGAAATGTCAAACTCAAATATGCCAAAGACGCCAAAAAATGCCAAACGTGCCAAATTGAGTTTTGGCACGTTTGGCTCGTTTGGCAAATTTGGCACGTTTAGAGTTTTTCTTGCGCTTCGCGCATGTGAAATAATTGATGGCCGTAAATCGAGACGAGCATTGTCTCGAGCGAAATTTCGCCGAGGACTGGATGCATTCCGATGCGATCGAGTTGCGCGTCGTCCAGCGCGCGCGCCCAGTTCACCGTTTCCTGGCGCGCCGCGTTGAGCGCGGTCAAAAGTTGTTGCGGCGATTGATTGCGCAAACGCGTTTGTTCTGCCGCATTGAACGCGTCGTAATCGAAATCTTCCGGCAAGCCCGCGCCGCCGGTTGCGATATTCTGCGCGAGTTTCAGCAAACTGTCTTCCGCCGAAACGAAATGCGCGAGCAGATCGCGCACGGTCCACACGAGCGGATCGTCGTAGACGACGCGCTGCCATTGCTCCGGCGTCAGCGCGCTGAGAATTTCGTTGGTCTTGCGCGCGCCTTTTTCCAATCGGCTGATGATTTCATCGAGGCGTGGAGAAGACATTGGGTACTCCTTTGATTTGACCGACGACGGACGACCGGCGACGGATGACCGATCTCGGTCTTCGGTCATCCGTCGTCGGTCTTCACCCCAGCGCCGCCGCTTGAATTTTGAACAACTCCGCGATGCCGTCGCGCGCGAGATTCACCAGACGATCCATCGCGTCGCGCGCGAACGGCTCGCCTTCCGCCGTGCCCTGCACTTCGATGAACTTGCCTTCCGATGTCATCACGACGTTGAAATCCACTTCGGCGCGCGAATCTTCCGAGTACTCAAAGTCCAACATCTCCGCGCCCCCAACGATGCCGACACTCACCGCCGCGACCTGGGTCTTGAGCGCGCGCGGCGACGCGGTTTTGTCGGCGATCATTTTCTTGAGCGCGAGCGCTAGCGCGACGTACGCGCCGGTGATCGCGGTAGTGCGCGTGCCGCCGTCCGCTTGCAGCACGTCGCAGTCAATCGTGATCGTGCGCTCGCCGATCAATTTCAAGTCAATCGCCGCGCGCAAGGATCGCCCGATCAACCGGCGGATTTCTTGCGAGCGCGCGCTCGGCGTCGTTTCGCGCGGCGTGCGCGTGTGCGTCGCGCGCGGGAGCATCGCGTACTCAGCGGTGAGCCAGCCCTGTCCGCGCCCGTCGAGCCAACGCGGGACGCCTTCGGCGATGCTGACCGCGCAGAGGACGCGCGTCTTGCCCGCTTCGATCAGGACGCATCCTTCGGGATAATCAATGTACCCCGGCGTGATTTTCACCGGGCGGAGTTGGTGGTTGAGGCGGTGGTTGGTTCGCATTGTTCAGTAGACAGTAGACAGTAGGTAGATAGCATGATGTTTATTGATCGACCCCAATGAAGAGTATCTCATCTGAAATAACCCGGAAATTTGTGGGTAACTGTCCCCTGTTCAATTGTGTAGCTAGATTCTTTGCTTCATCCAAAGTAAAGCGACCTTCGATTATTCCTTTGCCTTCCGTGATTGCAGATTTGATCACTGGCGAGGATAGGATTTTCTTGTCAAGCGCGATTGCAAGATATGAGCCGATATGAGACCTGGTATATTCCGCGAACAGCCGAGTGCCTTCGTCGGTCAACGTGAATTGAACATAGGGCTGGTTCTGGTCTTGCGAAAAAGCAACACTGGCTTGGCTCACTTGCCGACCGGTCATTAGCGTACGATATTTTCTTGGGATGGCCGTGCTGTTCGGGGTGGCTGGGGGGAATGTCGTGTTCTGTTCACCGGTCGAATTTGCGATAGTTGTGTCAATGATGGTACCTACTTCCAATGGGGAGTTACCCGCCTCAACAAACTCAAGAAGATGTTCTCCTAAGCACATATCCCAAAAGTAATTCCGGTCATCCTGGCTTTCCGAATGCGGCAAGGCTTGCGATGAAACTACGATGACGTAGACGCCGATGCGGCTGTCGTTGACCGGGGCGGCGGGTCTTGAGCCAAGCG
>VGOB01000111.1 GCA_016865935.1 Chloroflexota bacterium
AGATTCGGACTGTGCCCAAGTATACACCCGCTAGCGTATTTGTGCGAAAAAAACTTGCTGCCCCTGCTCAAAACTCAGCCCCGTGCAAGGGGAATTTGTGCGAAGAAAGAGTATTCTTCAGGGCTGATCTGGAAGGTTATCGCTTGTTTGCTCGCCGCACTACTAGTACCCTGTATCATAAGTGTTCCGACTATGACCGCTCGAAAAGTGCCTGAAAACAAGCATTTTCCAGCACAGCGACCGTCGGATTATTTATGAGACACGGTACTAGATATGCCGGGTATCACGGCAATTCCCAATGAACCAAAGTCCGCACGCGCGAATCGGACATTGCGGGCAATAGCCGCCCAATCGTCCGCCGAACGTGGTGCAACCATTGCACGTCACCGCGGCGATGGTGATCTCCGGCGAGTTGAATTCCACGCGCCATTTCGCGGCGACGCGTTCCTTCGCCGCATCGTCATTCGCCTTGGTCGCGATGTACGCTTCGCACTTGGCGCAGTCCAAGCCGCAGAACGCGATCAGCTGGTTCATCAAATCCTCCTCGTTGAGAATGTGGCAAATGACAAGTGAGATGTGATAGAGCAAACTTGGATTCGCCTGCTTTGTCATTTGCCATTGGTCATTCGTTCATTCCTCGCCGATGATTTTGAATTCGCGCGGCGCGCCGAGCGCGGGCGCGTTCATCGGCGCGACGAATTGACTCTGCGGATAGCCGTAGGGCAATTGCGGTTGCGGCGGCGCGAAGATCACCATCGGCGGTTGCGGCGCGTACCGATTCGCGCCATAGTCGTAGCCGATTTCGCGGATCGGTTCCTCGCGTCCCCAGTGGCGACTCGCCGCGATCACCAAGCCGACAGTCACCGGAATACTCGCGCTGATCCCGCAAACCGCGCCCACAATGACCGCGAGCGCATCGTTTGATAAACGATTGCCGATGATCGCGGCAAGCGCCACCGCAAACACAATGCCGACAAGTATAATCCCGTTCCGCATATCCTCACCTTGCTTGAGATTTCAAATTGCCGTTCAAGGTTCGAGGTTCAAAGTTCAGGATGGTGCAATTTAAAGCATCGAACTTTGAACCTTGAACTTTGAACTCCGTTTGCGCCGCTTGAAACCGAATGATCTCTCCTCCGGCGATCAAAAGAAAATCGCCACGCCCGACCAATTTCTCTGCGCCGGTCCCGCCGATCCCTGCCGCGACGCGCGCGTCGTCGGTGCTGGTCACGCGCCCGACGAGCCGCACCGGGAAATTCGCCTTCATCAGCCCGCCGACGGCGCGCGCGGTCGGTTTTTGCGTGCACGCGATCACGGAAATCCCGGCGCTGCGACCGCGCTGCACGAGCCGCGTCAGCATCGCTTCGAGTTCGCTGCCGCAGACTTGCAGCAAATCCGCCAACTCGTCCACGACGACGACGATGCGCGGGCGTTCGATCAGCAATTGATCGCGCCGTTCCATTTCGGAAACGAGATAGCGCATCTTGGCGAGCGTGTGATCCGGATCGGCGACGAGGGGGAACAAAAGATGCGGGACGGATTGAAACGGCGCGAGCCCCCGGACTTTGGGATCGAACAGCGCCAGTTGCAGATCGCGCGTTTTCTGATGCGTCGTGAGCGAAGCCAGGATCGTGCGCGCCAATTCGGTTTTGCCGCTGCCGGTTGTTCCGGCGATGAGACAGTGCGCCACATCGGGCGACGAGAGGCGCAACAGCAATGGCACGCCTTCGCTATCGAGTCCCAGGATCGCGGTGCCGGCGGTGCACATTATCCGGCGCAGGTGATCGTCGCGTTGAATCCGCGCGTCGAGGTCCGCCAGCGCGACAAAGCGCGAGTCACTGCGCGGCACCTCGAGCGACAGCGTGCCGTTCAGCCGGGTCAAGCGCGCGGATGCGGTGCCCAGCGCGAGCGCGACTTCTTCGGTGAGTGTTTCGAGGCGCGCGAGTTTGGTATTGGCGGCGGGCGCGAGATGAAATTGCACCGTGCGCGGCGTCAACCGTCCGCCCCACACGCGCGCCGGCGCTTTGTGCGCGGCAAGCACCATTTCGATTTTATCGGCGTTCAAGTTTAGAACTTGCTTGTCCATTTTTCATCAAGGCGGAAGCATGAGAGACGAAAGATGAAAGATGAAAGATGAAAGATGAAAGATGAAAAACAAGGCGAGTTGGTTTTTTTCATCCTTCATCCTTCATCCTTCATCCTTCTGCCTTCATCCTTCAATCCGTCCATCCCACGCGTTTTTCCTCGCCGACGACGCGCGCGGCGACGCGCGGCGCATACGAAATCGGCGCGCGCTCCTCTTCGTCCGGAATTTGCGGCGCGCGATTTTGTCTGGCGAGCCATTCTTGCAGTTGGATGATCTTTTGCGCGACGATGCTCGAACGCGCTTCGGCGGCGACAGCCGCGACGGGCTGCGTCTGCACAACCGGCGCGATCGGTTGCGCGAGGGGCGAGGGGCGAGGCGCGCGCTGAACCACACGCGGCAACGCGGTCGTCGGTCGCCGGTCGGCGGTCTGTGGACTGTCCACTGCCTTCCGCAACGCGCACCCGGCGCAATCGCGCGCGGAGTGGATCGGCAAAACTTTTTCGGCGCACGCGGCGCGCGCGAGCGTGAGCGAGTCCTGTGCGAAATCGTCCCACACTTGCGATTTGCCGTTGCCCCAGCGGACGACGATGGGCGGGCGCGCGTGATGCTCCAGCGCGGCGCGCAGGTGCGCGCAATTGATCTGCGCGACGGGACAGACGCGGCAAATGTTCGGCGACACTTCGCGATCACCCGTTTTGATTTTGTCGCACAAGATATGACCGTCGTCGTCGGCGCGACGATAGGGGCAGGGTTTCAAATTCACGCGTCACTCCAAATAGAACTCTTGTTCTAATTGGGATTATACAACAGAAAATATGTTCTGTCAAGAGGCGCGCCGAAATTTAAGGCGAGGGGAAAAGATCGGGGTAATCAGCGGAGCAAACGCATCGCGCGGGCGATGTCTTGCGCGATCATTGTGCGTTTGCTTTTCTCGATGAAGAAGCTGGGACCGGCTTGCAGGTACGATGGAAACGCGCGCTTGCCGCGCCAGAAGAATTCTTGTCCGCGAATTTTGTACGTCGAACCGGCGGGAATCACGCGCGCGTCACCTGCCCTGACGGCGACGGAGTTGAGCGCTTTGATCGCCACGTCGCCCATCAGCAGGTACGCGCGCGCGTGCGGAAAGAGCGCGAGTTCAGCGGCGAGGAGGCGCGCACATTCTTTGATCGTACTTGTTTGGATGCCATAGCCGGTCTTGGCGCATTTGATCGCAGTGGTGAGGTACACGCCCAGATCGAGAAGGTCTTTGATCGAGGCGACCTTGATACCGGCGTCGTTGAACGCGTGCACGGTCGTTTGCGCGAAGAGAGGATTGCCGCGCGCGTAATAATAATCGTCCGGGTTGGCGGGCGCGGCTTCGGAGATCAGCACGATGGAAATCCGCTCCGGTTTCACGTTCACACCCGGAACGCGATACCCATCGTGCTGGACATCCGAACACGGAAATCGTTCGCAGCGGATTCGCTTGGCGCTTTGCATTGCGAATTCCTGGCGACGATTCTACGCGGGCAATTTTTGGAGTTGGCGCACAACCAGGACGACCTTGCCCTGAATCCGGACATCGCGCGCGTCGGCGTAAAAGGGCTTCATCGTCGGGTTCATCGGCTGGAGGCGGACGCGATTTTTCTCGCGATAGATGCGCTTGAGCGTCGTCTCGTTCTTGTCCTTGAGCCAGACCGCGCACATATCGCCGTTTTCGGCGCCGTCTTGCTTTTTCATCACGACGACATCGCCGTCGTTGATCAGCGCGTCGATCATCGAATTGCCCTTGACTTGCAGCGCGAACAATCCTTCTTCGTGCGGAATCAATTCGCGCGTCAGCGCGATCATCTCGCCGTCCCACTTGGTCATCCCTTCGGTCGGGAGCGGAATCGGCGCGCCCGCCGCGATTTTGCCAAGCAACGGAATTTGCACGGGCGCGAATTCGCCGAGGAACGCTTTGGCTTGCTGACCGACGACGCGCAAACCGCGCGAGACTTCTTTCTCGCGCTGAATCAATCCTTCGCGCGCGAGGATGTTGAGATTGTAGTTGACGACGGATGTGGACGAGATGCCGACCGAGCTCCCGATTTCGCGAATCGTCGGGGGGCGTCCTTTGTCGCGTGAGAATTTGCTGATGAACTCGTACATTTTCTGCTGGCGATCCGAAAGACCCATCGCAGACCTCCTGGGGGGCACGCGGCGAAAATCCGTTCGCCTGCCCGAACATTTGTCCGTATTATACCACGAACACCTGTTCTGTGTCAAGTCCCGCGCGAACGCATTTTTTTTGCCCTGAAATCGCGCCTGCGCGCTCTGATTTTTCGCCCGAATAAAAACGCCGCGTGATGCGGAAAACATCCGAGGCGACGACCGAATGGGCGGACGCGTCGGCGTCACGCGTGCGGGAATCGGTTTGCGTGATCCTGCCCGCAATGCTATAATACACGTGGAGGAAAAAATGCCGTGGCGTAAATGGAACGTCATCATCATGTTGATTCTCGCGAACTATGTCGTCTTTGGACTGCTCGCGGCGTTTGTGTTTCCTGTTAAAACGCAAGCCCCGCTCGTGCATACCGCGCAGCCGACGTTTACTCCTGGGACCAAACCGTTGCAACGCGTCGGCACGCTCTCGTACGATTTTCTCACGCCCAGTCTGACGGCGCGCCCAACGAATACCAGCACGCGCACACCGATTGCCCCCACCGCGACGCCGACCGAAGTCACGACGCCGGGCGCGACGGTTGTGCCAACCTTGCCGGCGGAAACTGCAATCCCCACGCGCGCGCCGTAAATTCAGTAATCAGTGTTCAGTATTCAGATCGTTGGTCTGAATACTGAACACTGAACACTGCATACTGCCCACTGCTCACTGCCCAACCAATACCTGATCGCCTTCATTCACCCCGCTCACGATCTCCGTCTCATTGCCGTCCGTCACGCCAACTTCAACGATCACATCGCGCGGCGCGCCGGGCGCAAGGATTTGCACCGCTTTGCGCGTGCCGACATTTTTCAGCGCGCGATTCGGCACCAAAAGCGCGCCCTTTTTTTCGACGGTCAGGATTTTCAAATTCGCGCCCATTCCCAAGCGCACGTCGAAATTCTTGCGATCGAATTCGACGACCGCGGCGTAGACCGTACTGCCGCGCTGCGCGGATGCCGCCGGAAAAAGCCGCGTTAGAATGCCGGAGAATCGTTCGCCGGGAAACGCGTCCAGCCGTACCTCGACCTTCTGCCCGACCTTGACATTCGCCACGTCAATTTCGTCAATCTCCGCCGCGATTTCCAGCGCGTTCAAATCCGCCACCGTTGCGAGCGGCGCAAATCCGCCGACCAGTTCCCCTTCGCGCACCGCGATTTCCGTCACCGTTGCGGTAAACGGCGCGGTCAATTTCGTTTGCGCGAGCGCGGCGCGCGCGCTCTCCAGATCGAGTTGCGCGGACACGACCGCGTTTTGCAGCGTCTCGATTTCCTCTTTCGACAAACCATTCGTCACGCGATTGAAATTCGCGCGCGCGATGTCCAGATCCGCGCGTGCGATTTCGCGCGCCGCGTCGTTCTGCGCGCTCGGACTCGCGTTGTAAGCGGCTTCCGCCGCCGCGATCGCCATCGTCGCCTTGCGCAGTTGCGCGCGCGCAATCTCGATGTCCTCGTCGCGCGGCGACGATTTGCCGCGCGCCAGATCGAGTTGGCGCGATTGCAAATTCAGTTCGGCTTGGCGGAAACGGCGCGTCGTTTCATCGGCGCGCAGCGCGAGGATCACATCGCCCGGATTCACCCCGTCCCCTTCCAATTTGACGATGCTCTGCACGATACCGGACATTGGCAGAGACAAGCGCGCCGATTTTTTCGCGCGCACCTTGCCGGTCGCATTCACCGCTGCGCTGATGTCGCCGCGCCGCACGGCGACGGTGTTGCTCGGCGGCTGGGTCTGCGCCGACACGACCGCGAAAATGATCGCGGCGAGAATCGCGATGACGATGACCGCGACGATCACACTGATTTGAGTCCGATTGAGTTTGGGAAGGGAAATGGATTTCATAGTGCGCTCCGCGATGTGGAGATTAGGGATTAGAGATTGGAGATTAACCGTGCGATCTGTAATCTCTAATCTCCAATCTCTGATCTCTGATCTCTACTCACCAAAATCTGTCACACGATACGCGTCCGTCGTCAACGCTTTCGGTAATTCGTCCACTTGAATCGCCGCCCACGACGCGTCCAGCAGAACGAGTTCGACCGCGTACGGTCCGTCAATCCCGCGCGCGCGAATGTCACGACCTGGGATCGTGAGGGACACGCTTTGCGTACCGGCTTTCAATGTCAGCGGCGCGGTGAGCGACGCGATCAGTTGCCCGCGCGAGCCGCGCACGGTCGCGCCGACGGCGAACGCGCCCGCGCGCGTGACGTTGACGCCGGTTTCGATCGCGAGCGATCCATTTTCGATTCGCGCGCGCGCCTCTCCGGCAAACGCGGCAGTCTTGGGCGCGACCGCGAAAATCGTTTGGCTTTCGCGCGTGAAAGTTGCAGCGCGCGCGGTGACGCGCGCCAGGTAATATCCGCCGCGCGCTAAATCGGGCAGTGTTGCGGTGTACGTGCCGGGTTCGCCTGCCGCGCGCAACGGCACGTCCATCGAACTGCCGCGCGGCGATGCGCCATCGCCCAGCCACAACACACGCGCGCGCACCTCCGCGTTCGTAACTTTGTTCGACAGCGTCGCGCTGATCGTCACTGGTGATCCCAACGCGTACGTCGCGCGATCGGTGGCGATGTCCATTTTCGCGTCCGCGTCGAGATCGGCATACGTCGTCAGCAACAGCGGCTCCGCGCCCTTGTCCAGGCGCGTCGCGACCACCGACCACGTGCCGGTCAGCGCACGCGTGATCGAATAGCCGATGAAATTGCCGATGTCCGCTTTCAAGTACGCCGCGTCGCGCGCGCTGTCGGGCGCATAGCGCGAACCGTCGGGCGCGCGTAGTTTCAGTTCGACGTCGCCGCGATCATAGCGCGCGAAAAAGCGCGCGACGCGATTCGCGTCGAGCGTAATCGCGCGCGTGATCGTTTCATTCGCGCGCAGCGCGTCCACGTTCATCGGCGTGATGTTACGCGGCGCGATCGGTTCGGCGGACAAAGTCGCAAAGCCGATCGGACGCGCGTCCGGATCGCGTAACGCGTTGCGAATAAAGCGCGCATACGTTTGATCGGGATAGAGGTATGACGTAGGGTTGAGCGGAATCGGCAGAGGATCCCACGCGTGGACATCGGCATTGGCGACGCGGCGCACCTGGGAACCGGCGAGCGCGTGCGCGCTCCACACGTCAATCAAGCCGTCGCTCGGTGGAAAAATTTTTAGGAAATCGAGACCGGTTTGGGTGCGCGCGTCGCCGATCAGCAAATCGTACGGGACGGTCGCGCGCGGCGCGTGCGTGCGATTGAAGAGCGCGGCATACTCCGGCGTCAGTTCGATCACCGACGGCTCGGTCGGGCGATCTTCGATTTCGCGCGTGAGCAAGGGATACCACATTCGCACACCGGCTTGCGGCGTGCCGAGAATGATCGCGCGGCGCACGTCGTTTTGGTAAATCGTGGATTCGAGATACGCGCGCGTGTTCAGCCCGCCCATCGAAAACGCGAGAATGTCGACGCGCGGCGCGCCGGTTTTCGTTTTCGCGTCGGCGATCACATCGCGCAAGGTTTCCGCGTTTTGGAAAAGCGTTTTGTACGGCGAGATGCCTTGCGCGTAAAAAACCTGGAATCCGTCGCGCTCCAGGTAGCGGCGAAGGTAATGAAATTCGGTGTCGTCAACGTGATCCGAATCGGCGGTGTGCCAGCCGTGCACGAGGACGACCGGAAAAATTGTCGCGCGTTGTAATGCCGTCCCCAGAATACTCAAGCCGTGCGTCGTGCCGACCCAGAGGTTGTCGCGCGCGTCGCGCGCGAGCGCGGTGATGTGATCGGCGGCGAGTCCGTCCGCGCGCGTGTACGTTTTCCACTTGCCGCCGTCGAACAGCGAGAGTCCGCGTAGTGTGCCAAACCAAACGCGATTCTGCGCGTCGACTGTGATCGCGCGGACGATGTTGTCCGCGAGTCCGTCGATCTTGGTGTACGTGCGGTACGTTTTTCCGTCGAAGACGGTCGCGCCTTCATCCGTGCCGAACCAGATGCGCGCGTCGCGCGTGATCGTGATCGCGTGGACGCGATGGCTCGCGAGTCCGTGCGCGCGCGTGAGGCGCGCCCACGCGCGTCCGTCGTAGAAAAACACGCCGTCACTCGTCGCGATCCAAGGCGCGCCGTTCGCGTCGAGCACGAGCGCGTTGATGTAATTGTTGGCGAACGAGTACTTTTGCCACTGTTCGTTTTCGAGCCGCGCGACGCCGTAGCCGAGCGTGCCGATCCAAACGCGACCTTGTTTGTCCACCGCGACGGACGTGAGATAGTTGCTCGGAATCGCCGAGTTCGCGGTGGTGTACGTTTTGCGATTCGCGCCGTCGAAGAGCGCGAGTCCGCCGCCGTTCGTCGCGAGGTACGTTTTGCCGTCGGGCGCAATCGCGATGCCGGTGACGTGCGAGTTGCCGAGTCCGTTCGCGGCGGTGTAGGTGATCCAGTACTTGTCCTGCACGCGCGTCGCGCCGCGCGTCGTCCCGATCCACGCCGCGCCGTCCGGCGCGAACGCGATGCCGGTGACGTAATCCGCCGCGAGTCCATCGCGCTGGGTGTACGTTTGGAACGCGGGCGCGTCCGCGCGCGCGGAGGAAGAGATGAAGGATGAAAGAAGAAAGATGAGAGCGATGAGGCGGATTGGGAAGTGCGAAAAGCGTTTGATGGACATACGCAACTCGGCGCGCGTCTGGACTAGTCAGTCCAATCGCAAAGTGTTTCTTGTTCGGCGTGATAATACCATACGACAAGCCCTGAGTACGAAGCGCGAATGACTGTCCCGATCCGTTTCGCTTGAGTGTCAAATTCTGGATGTCGCAACAGGCGACGCACGAACGTGGCAGCTTCATTCCGCCTGACATCCAAATGCACCAAGCAATAACGCGAGTGACACAGATCGCGCTTGAAAAAATCCCAATCGAGTGTGAAGAAGGTTGGGCGCGGCAACGTCAGCAAAAAAGGGATGATGGATTCGTCTTTCATCCCTTTGCGTCCCAGGTCGTAACCGAAATGCCGAATCGGTATGCGCCAATCCTTCAGTATGCCGCGCTGAATGACCGGAATGTTTTCGTCGAGAATATTCATGCGGGTAGCGGTTCCAACGCGTACTCGTGCGCGTGTTGGACGAACGAGCGGCTTGCCAACTGGACGGCTTCGGCAATTGCATCTTTGGTGATGCTGCCGCCAAATTCATCGGCGATGCTTTGCCATGCCATTCCTTCGCTGACCATTTCTAACACTTGCCAGACCATTATGCGCGTGCCGCGAAACGTGGGCTTGCCGTGACAAATTTTTGGATCCGTGACGATATAGCGTCCAAGCATTTGTGGTTTCTGATTTTTTCTCATTGGGTCACCTCGTTCATTCTGCTGCGCGTATTATACACAAAATCCTGATAACGCGCTACGGCACACGCGCCGCGCGTCGTGCCGAGCCACGCCGCGCCGTCCGGCGCGAACGCGATGCCGGTGACGTAATCCGCCGCGAGTCCATCGCGCTGGGTGTACGTTTGGAACGCGGGCGCGTCCGCGCGCGCGGAGGAAGAGAGGAGAGATGAGAGGAGGAAGATGGGAATGAGAAGGCGAATAGAGTGAAGAATAATTTTTTTGTTCATTGTCCAGCTCTCGGCAGATCGTGGATTTTGGTATGCGCTGGGTCTACTTGATACCTTCGGCCACACTGCTGAACTGCTCCAACGCGCCTTCGAGATTCTCTATGATCTCGCGCGCTAGCACATCGGGATCAGGCAAGTTCTCGGAATCTTCGAGCGAGTCATCTCTGAGCCAAAATATATCGAGCGAAATCTTGTCGCGCTGAATCAGAGCGGCGTAATCGAATGCGCGAAAACGTTCCGTCTCTTGGCGGTCCAACCGATTCTCGGCGTGGTAGCATTTGATGAAATCTTGTAGGTCGTCCAACTTGAGTGTGTTCGTCTTGAGCGTAAAGTGAACGTTCGTCCGCAAATCGTATATCCACAATTTCTGCGTCCAGGGTGTTTCGCTCGCGGGCTTGCGGTCGAAAAAGAGCACGTTGGCTTTCACGCCTTGCGCGTAAAAGATGCCCGTCGGCAAGCGCAAGAGCGTATGCACGTCGCATTGCTTGAGCAGTTCGCGCCGGACCGTCTCGCCCGCGCCGCCTTCAAACAGCACGTTATCAGGGACAACGATGGCGGCGCGTCCGTTGATCTTCAACAGCGTTTTGACGTGTTGGAGAAAATTGAGTTGCTTGTTCGAGGTCGTCGCCCAAAAATCGTTCCGCTCGTATGTCAACGTTTCTTTTTCCGCTTTGCCATTTTCTGCGACGACGGTGATACTGCTCTTTTTGCCAAACGGCGGATTCGTCATCACGTAATCGAATCGGTCGCCTGGGTCGGCGGCGAGCGAATCGCCGACGACAATCGGACTCTCTTCGCCGCCGATGCCGTGCAGGTTCAGATTCATCACGCACAGTCGCGCCGCGCTATCAACGATCTCCCAGCCCTGGAATGTTTTCGTTTTCAGAAATTGCTTTTGCGCTTTGTCGAGCGAATAGTTTTTCGGATCGGCGAGGAAATCGTGCGCGGCGAGAAAGAATCCGCCTGTCCCGCACGCGGGATCGCAAATGGTCTTGCCTGGTTCAGGACGGACAACCGCAACCATCGCTTGAATCAGCGGACGCGGCGTAAAATATTGTCCCGCGCCGCTCTTGATGTCTTCCGCGTTTTTCTGCAACAGCCCTTCGTAAATATCGCCCTTGACATCAATGTCCAAACCCATCCACGTTTCGTCGTTGATGAGTTCGAGCAGGCGACGCAGTTTGGCTGGGTCTTGGATTTTATTTTGCGATTTGCGGAAGATGACACCCAACATTCCGCTTTGCTTGCCAAGTTGTTCCAAGATGTGACGGTAATGCGCTTCCAAGGCGTCGCCGTCTTTGCCGAGAAGCGATTGCCAGTCGAGCGCGCCAGGAATGGACGATGGTTTGCTGAACGGCGGTTTGGTTTGTTCGTCCGCCATTTTGAGGAAAAGCAGATACGTCAACTGTTCGACGTAATCGCCGTAACTGACGCCATCATCGCGCAGGACGTTGCAGTAATTCCAGAGCCGTTGAACGATGGCTGAAGATTCATTTGCCACGAATTAGCGCTCCCTAATTCCAATCATCGAGATTGCCCATTACCAAAAGTTCTTTTCCGTCTTCCATTCGTACGCGTCTGCCCACCGTTTGCTCATAGCGCATAATCTCATCGGCGGATTGATCCTGCTTGAGCAAGGCTTGCCAATCCTCGTCGGTAAATCTGGGTGTGTCAGGCGCATCGGGCAACGCCATCACGAATCGCCAAAAGGCGTCGCGGTTGTTCGCCAAGTCACGCGCTAGTCGAATTTTGTTCTTGCGATTGCAGGCGAGACATTTCAAGATTTTGGTTTTCGCTTGCGCGGCGGTAATTGACTCGAGCGCTTGACCGCGATCTTTCCAAATGTCCACGTACTTCCATTTCGCGTCGCGTGGATCGAGTTTGGGATACAGCATCGTATCTTTGATCGCGCCATCCCAGGGCGGGTTGTAATCAATCAAAAAGCTCATTCCGTAGATGCGCTGTTTTTTGGCATCGGTGTACCAAAACACGACGACGAGCGCCTGAGATTTATCGTCCAAGTCGTATGCCTGATAAAACCAATCGGAGGCGATGGGCGCGGGTTGGGACGGCGTGATGCCGTTCACGACCAGCCACGCTTCGGCTTGTCCGCGCAATTCATAGTCCAATTTTTCTTGCGCCAGTAATTCGCTCATTGCCGTCAAGTGATTGCGCGCGCGCAACCAGGTCGGTATTAGCGCGTCCAGACGCGTGCGATTGACCACGTGCGCGGCAAGGCAAGCGCGTATCAAAGTTGGCAGCAGAGAATCAGGTTTGATGCCGCGCCCAATTTCATCGAGCGTGGTGTAAATCTCTGCATCCGATTTTTCCGCGAGTGCGGTGTCTTTGAAGAGCGCATCCAGGCGCGGGCGCAACAGCGCGACGGCTGGGAAATTAGGTTTGGAAACTTTTTTTGGTTTGCTCATCCTGATTTCACTTTCTTCGACATAGCGCGACGTTTGCCAGACTTGCCAGGTTTTCGCGCAAGCGAACCTGTCAGGTCTCTCTCCGCCTTTATCCGCTCCAACAACTTCTCCGCTGGCTCGTCGCTGGGGTCTTGCGGAACGAGTTTCCCCTCGCACGCGCGCTTCAAAATGCTTTGCCGCAAACGCTCCGCTTGCTTGAGCGAGGCGTCCACGGTGCGTTCTACTTGTTCTGCGACGGAGAGGCGGCGTTCGACTTCCGCGACGATTTGTTGTTGCTCGGCGAGTGGTGGAAGGGGCACAGGCAATTTGTTCATCGCGGCTTGTGTTAATTTGGGTTGGGCAGTTCCTGTAATGGACGTTCGCAAATCAAGCGCGTTCAAAGCGTATTCAAGATATGATAAAGGAATCTCGCCAAGCGATTGCATAATGTGCGCGTGATTGTTCACCCAAAATTTGCCCTTTGCCTGAAATGCAATTGGCTTGACTCGCGAAAGCAGGTTCGCGCCATCTTCTGCTACGAGCAAAAATTCACCATCAAAAATATAATCCGCTACGTGGTCAATAATTCCTTGTGCACCGTAGTACGGAAAATTTCCTTTGCTTCTTTTTTCATCCTTGATAGGAATTCTGCGTCCGTCGAAATTGTTGGTAATTTCATCCAGTCGTACCCACTCCCACCCCTGCGGTAACTCTGGCAACTCGCTTGTGTCCACCGTCGCGTCACGTTGGGGCGCACGGCCGTGCGCCCCTCCAGCACGCTCGGCGCGTATCTTCTCCAACAACACTTCCGCCGACTCCACCTTGCCCGCATTCGCCGCGCGCCATTCCGCCGTGAGTTTCCCTTCCACCGCTGCTTTGAGTACCGCCTGACGATAGCGTTTCAATTGCACTTGGATTTTCCGCAGTGATTCAACGCCCGCGTCGAGGTCGGAGAACAGTTCTTCAATCTTGGCGACGGTGCGATGTTGTTCGGGGAGAGGCGCGAGGGGAACAAGAAAGTTTTTTAACTGATTTCCAGAAATTGCGGAAAATGTAGAACCTGTTCCTTGCTCAGCAATTTCATTTTCAAACGCTCGCATCAAGTACAGCACAGACAACGGTTCAATGCCCACTAAACCGCGTATCGCCGCAAGTCCTCGTCCAATCGCTGAATATTCAGGGCAGATGTTTGTTGGACCAACTGGCGCACGTACAGAAATCAAAACATCGCCTTTGTTTGCAAATTTTGTCGGCGCAGTACACCACTTTTGGGGTGTCGGGTACACCTTGCCAAATTCTGCCTTTCCTTGATAAAACGGAAACCCCTTACCTTCATCGTTGTATGTTGATGATGGCGGAGATTGTCCAAGAATAACTTGGCAGAAATCTTCGAGCCGCGTCCACACCCAACCCTTTGGCAATTGCGGCAATTCGTTTCGTTCATCCATTTTCAAAATATCCATCATCACCGTAGGGGCGATGCCTTGTGCTCGCCCCGTATTGCGCGAATCCACAAATGGGCAACCACGAGGGTTGCCCCTACGCCACCAACACCGTATTCAATTCTTGCATCACGCTTTCTAATTCCTGACCAAACAAATTATACACCTTGACGCGCCCGCCCTCGTCGCTGAACGGCACATTATCAAAATCTTCCCAGCCAATCGTCAATGAGGTCGCAATGTGATTCTTGATCATCGTCAGCCATTCGCGCTGTTCGGGCGTGAACGCGCGCGGTTGTTGCGCCAGCCATTCGTCAAACCGCCGATCCACCGTCACCGAAAATGGCTCCAGCACCTGGTCTGCGCCAATCGCAAACCGCACCAACGCCACCAGGTTCGCCAACAATTTTTGCGTGCCTGCGCCGCGCACCTTGGCTTGATCCAGTTGTTCGTACGCGCGCCACAATTCATCCGCCGTCAGACGGTACGGCGGTTTCTGAATCGCTCGCGCCAGCTCGTCAATGGCTTCATACGTCAACTGCCGCCGCGCGTAGGGCAGGTGGTATAAAATCTGCAACGCGGTCAGTTCGTCCTTGTTCTGTTCGATAAACTGCTTGAACGATTCGACCGTATGCTGAGCGCGTTCCTTTGCCGCCGCATCAAATCCCGCCGATACGACCTGATCCTTGCTTACGATGTCAATCGTCTGTTCGTTGCGCTTGTGAATGTCGATCAACGTCTCGCGGAACTTTGGATTGTCGAACACCGCGCACGCTTCGACGGTCAACTGCTTTGCCGCTTGCTCGACCTGGGTATCGTCGGGCGTCGCCGCGCCAAACATCGTCTTGGCGCGTTCGATTTGCGCGTCCGCATCCACCGCGTCCAACAAGCGATTGACGATGCTGGGTATTGTCATTGCGAGCCTTTGGGAAGCAATCTCCACATCGCTAGTTGGGGATTGCTTCGCTTCGCTCGCAATGACATTCGCAATTTCCTTTCGCTCCGCTTCACCGATTTGGCGATCCAAGCGCGCCAATCGTCCCGCGAGCGATGACAACGTATCCTCATCCCGAATATCGAGCGCGACATTTTTCAACAGCGTCTCGAACGATGCCGTGTGTTTGCGCTCCAACGGGCGCGAATCGGTCTTGTCGGTTTCGCACACGCCGATCGCATCCACGATCACAAAGCGCGTTTTAGTTTCGCCGTCGCCCGTGACCGCTTGAAAATCCGTTGGCGAAATCGTCCGCGTCCCGCGCCCTTTCATTTGTTCAAAGTACACCGACGAGCGGACGTCGCGCATAAACAACAAGCATTCCAGCGGCTTGATGTCCGTGCCCGTCGAAATCATATCGACCGTGACGGCGATGCGCGGATTGGGCGAATTGCGAAAACTCGCGATCAGGTCTTCGGGTTTTTCGCCCGTCGTCTTGTACGTAATCTTTTTGCAGAAATCATTCCCCTTGCCAAACACCTCGCGGACGATATGCACAATGTCTTCGGCGTGCGAATCGTCTTTGGCGAAGATGAGCGTCTTGGGCACGGTCGTGCGCCCAGGAAATATTTCGGTGAACAGTCGCTCTTTGAACGTGGCGATGACCGTGCGGATTTGATCGGTCGCCACCACAGCGCGGTCGAGTTGATTCGCCGTGTATTCCAAATTCTCGTCGAGTTTTTCCCAGCGCGTCCGCCGCGTCAACTTGTCGCGCTTGTCCACGAAAAATCCCGCCTCGACCTGGCTTCCCTGCTCCGTGATTTTCGTTTTGATGCGGTACACGTCATAGCCGACATTCACGCCGTCGGCGACCGCGCGCGCGTGCCCGTACTCGGTGACCAGGTTCTGATCGAAAAAGCCCAACGTCTGTTTCGATGGTGTTGCCGTCAAGCCGACGATGAACGCGTCAAAGTATTGAAGCACCTGCCGCCACAAATGGTAAATCGAGCGATGACATTCATCGGTCACGATGAAATCAAACATCTCGATCGGGATGCGCGGATTGTAGGTGACTTGGAGAGGCGAGGTGACCTCGCCCCTACGCGGCGCAACGTCAAACAGCGATTGCTCTTCCAGCGATTCATCCAAATCCGCTTCGCCGCGTAACATCGAATACAACCGTTGAATCGTCGTAATCACCACGCGATTGACAGGGTCGATGGCGTTCGAGGTCAGATGCTGAACATTGTACAACTCGGTGAACTTGCGTCCATCGTCGGGCGTGGCGTATTGCTGAAACTCGGTCAGCGTTTGCTTGCCCAGCGTGCGCCGATCCACTAAAAAAAGGACGCGTCGCGCGTTCGCAAATTTGACCAAGCGATACGCGAACGTCACCGCCGTGTACGTCTTGCCGCTACCCGTTGCCATTTGGATCAAGGCACGCGGACGCGCTTCCGCAAATGACTTGTCCAGATTCGTCACCGCTTCGATCTGGCAATCGCGCAAGCCCGCCGTGATGAGCGGGGGAAGATAACGCAGACGCGCGCGGAGTGTGTTGCCTTGTGCGATCCATTCGCGCAACGTCTCGGGCTTGTGGAATGAAAACACTGGACGCGAGCGCGGGTCGGGGTCGCGCAAATCGCGGCAGAACGTTTCGACGCCCGTGCTTTCGTAAGCAAACGGGAGAGGTTCTTGAACGTGAGCTGATGTCAGGACACATTTGTAATTTACGTAAAATTGTCTTGTTGTGGCATAATCGATGGATGACCACACCAGACGATACCATAGCCGTTCAAGAATATATCCAAGCGATGTTGCCCTGGGCTCA